>JACZTO010000056.1 GCA_022573655.1 Pseudomonadota bacterium | reverse complement strand
GGCGACGAGGCGGCAATCTTTGCTGGAGACCTGTTCCGCATGTACAGCAGATATTCTGAAGCGATGGGCTGGTCAGTCGAAGTTATTTCGGCACGTGAAGGGGAGCACGGCGGCTACAAGGAAATTATTAGTCGCATTAGCGGCAGCAGCATATTCGCCAAGCTGAAGTTTGAGTCTGGAGCACACCGTGTGCAGCGCGTGCCGACCACCGAATCGCAAGGACGAATTCACACTTCGGCGTGCACGGTGGCCATATTGCCAGAGCCGGATGAAATTGAAGAAACCGAGATTAATTCCGCCGATTTGCGCATCGATACGTACCGGGCGTCGGGTGCGGGTGGGCAACATGTCAACAAGACCGATTCGGCGGTACGAATTACCCACTTGCCAACGGGAATCGTCATCGAGTGTCAGGATGAGCGCTCGCAGCACAAGAATCGCGCACGCGCGATGTCTTTGCTACAGGCCCGTCTGCTCGATGCACAGATCGCCGCACAGGAAGCAGAGCACGCCGAGAAACGCAGGCTGTTAGTGGGTTCCGGAGATCGCAGCGAGCGCATTCGTACCTACAACTACCCGCAGGGCCGGGTTACGGACCACCGCATTAACCTCACGTTGTACAAACTCGATGAGATCCTCGAAGGCGGCGTCGATCAGATCATTGAACCACTCATCAACGAATATCAGGCAGATCAGCTCGCCGCATTGGCCGATTCGTAAGAGCGCGCCATACGCACGATCAAAACCGGACGGCAGCCGGCAACGATAGCGGTTGCTCAATTGGCTACCGGCAAGGCCTGCGGGCCCCGGCACTTGTTCAGGATCTCCCGCTTGAGACCCTGTGGATCGTCCACAATGTCGTAAAACCGATCGATAAAACGCAACGCCCGTTTGTTTCTGCTAGTTGAAAGTTCTGGTGGCAGCAAAGCGTCTGTAATGTCACTGCGATGCTCTTTGAACAACGCAATCGACTGCAGCAACTCAGCGTTATGCCAGCAAAATCCGCGATAAAGTCGAGTAGAGACGCGACTGATCGGCAGTCTTTCGTCCGGCAACGCATAGTTCGTATTGATGACACCTGCCTGATCGAAATCGAAAGGCAAGACCACCCACTCGTCGTTACGGTCCGGCTCCGCCAGCACCCGACCGTTATGACAACATTTTTGGCCGGACGGACCACGCTTGACGGCGAAATCAGTATTGCCAATCAAGTACTGAAATAACATGTTGTGGGCGGTTTCAACCACGGAAAATTGTTCCGCTTTGATTTGCAATGGCCGAATGGCCTCGCGCTGCAGACGGCTGGCGGCTTCGCCGATTGGCTCGATAAGAAAAACCTTCTGAACCCGTTGCCAACGCTTCGATTCGGTTTCGCGAAAAGTAACTTCCAGCCGACGCACGCGATACGAATAGTCGGAAATCGCGTTGTAGGCACGATATATCCCAAACTCCTGCGATAACCAATCTTTACCACGAGGGCCCGACTTGCACTGCGTCACCATTTTCACACGGCGCTGGCCTTCAAAAACCGTTGACCTGGATTTTTCGGGGTCGAAGATCAAGCGCAGCGGAGGAAAATCACAACCCTCGAGCCTGGAGTGGCCACGCGTTGTTATCTTGATATTGAGGCGCTGCACAGCTCCCGCAGCATCGGTATAGCTCAGGACCGCGTCGTATTCCTGTTGGCTGCGACGATGCCTGAGCAAGTGCCGCATCGGTGCGGTGATCGTTATTGACAGTGTTTCGTCGCTTTCGAATAAAGGTGCGCCGCATACGTCAGCTGGTACGACAGCAATCGCCACAACAAACGGCAAGAGCCGAACGCGAAGCAATGCGACTAGCGTCTTGTAGTCCATGAATCAGTTTCCACTAACGAACAGGCTGTGCCTCAATCAGTATCGCGCTTCGTGAGGATTGTTCCAGGTCTTCTGATACCAGGCTCTTGTCTCTATTGATGCGAATCTCATGGTAGGCGGCATCCTGCGGAAACAAGCCAAGATAGTATTTCAGCCACCTCTTGACCTCTTGCGGATCATTATCCACTGTCTTGGCGTGATACGGAACATCCCGGCCTTCAATCCGGAGTACAACATCGGCACCTCCCCGCAGATTTCGCCACCACTGGTTCTCAGCGGACGTAAAGCACCTGACGGTCTCGCCATCCCGGATATAGCGGACTGGCGTCGTAAATTGACGTCCACTTCTGCGGCCGGTGAACGTAATCAACATTAAACTTCCGCTCCATAAAAAATGTATCCGTGACTTGAGCAGAAATCGAACAATCGGGTTGATAATTGCGAATAATGGCTCCGGAATTTTCATGGCTAACTCGTCAAATCTGCCGACGCAGGTAGTTCAATACGTCCGAGCGCGTGATCAGGCCCAGAAACTCATCACCGTCCAGAATAGCCGCATAGGGCTGCACGCGCAGCATCGCGACAAGGTTGTTGACACTCTCTGACTTGTCGAGTTTGATGAATGCAGACTCCATCGCATCCCTGACCGGCGCGTTCATTAGATCCGGCTTGCCATAGACAAACTGAATAATCGCATCTTCGGTGATAATGCCGACCAGACCGCCTTCTTCCATTACGGGCAACTGCGAAAACCCGGCGTTACGAAGACGATTGTGGGCGGTCGTCAACACATCGGTTGGGCCAATGGTGATGGTCGCGCGTTCACCGTGCAGCCGTCCTATGAGGTCGCGCAAGTCTCCGAACTTCTTGCGCTCGATAAATCCCTGATCCTCCATCCAGAAATCGTTGTACAGTTTGGACAGGTACTTATTGCCCGTATCGGCAGCAAAAGTAACGACCGTCTTGGCTTCGGTCTGCTCGCGACAATACTTCAGTGCCGCCGACAGCATCGTGCCCGTCGACGATCCGGCAAGGATTCCCTCTTGTCTTAGTAACTCTCGAGCCGCGGCGAAAGATTCAGCGTCGCTGATTGCATAGGCTTTCGTGACTTTGTCGAAGTTTGCGATCGCCGGAATAAAATCTTCGCCTATCCCTTCCACCAGCCAGCTGCTGCTTTTTTCGCCGAGTTCACCTTTGTTTATGTAGTCCGTCAGCACAGAGCCAACAGGGTCCGCCAGAATCATCTCAACGTTCGGCGCATGTTCCTCAAGGTATTTGCCGATACCGGTCACGGTTCCACTTGAGCCAATACCCAATACGATCGTATCCAACGAACCACCCATCTGTTCGAGGATTTCGGGAGCGGTGGTGGACTCGTGGGCCAACGGGTTGTCGGGATTGCCAAACTGGTTGATGAAATAGGCGCCCTTTTCCTCCGCGATACGCTTGCCCAGGTCCTGGTAATACTCAGGATGGCCACGGCTCACGTCCGATCGCGTGAGAACAACGTCGGCACCCATAGCGCGAAGATTGAAGATCTTTTCCTGGCTCATCTTGTCCGGCAGCACGAGAATCATGCGATAGCCCTTTTGTGAGGCAACGAGCGCCAAACCCAGCCCGGTGTTACCCGCCGTCGCTTCGACCAGCGTGTCGCCTGGTTTGATATCGCCACGTTTCTCAGCCGCCTCTATCATCGAGATGCCGATGCGGTCCTTGATCGAACCAGCCGGATTCATGAGTTCGAGCTTCAGGAACAAGCGACAGGGACCGGTATCAATATGCGTGATTTCGAGCATGGGCGTCTTGCCAACCATGTCGAGGATGTTGGAATACACGTTCATGGGCACATCAGTTACATTAGAATTTTGGGCGAGTGTACTCCATCATGAGACTTGACGCTGCTGTCACCGAAGCCACGGAACGCCTGTCGACCAACAGTGATTCGGCAAGACTCGACGCCGAGATCTTGCTGTGCCAATGCATCAACATGGACCGCAGCTACTTGTTCGCGCACCCTGAAGATATACTCGACGACCTGGCCATTGCTCGCTTCGAGAAACTGTTGCAGCGACGCACTGCCGGCGAGCCCATCGCATACATCATGGGCGCAAAAGAATTCTGGTCGCAAAATTTTCTTGTCAGCCCTGCAACCCTCGTACCGCGCCCTGAAACCGAGTTACTGGTCGAACTCGCCTTGCGCGAAATTCCACGTAAAGCAGACTGGCAGGTGCTGGATCTCGGTACCGGTTGCGGTGCAATCGCAATCGCAATCGCCGCGGAGCGACAAATGTGTGACGTCACTGCCACAGACATCAGCACCGACGCGTTGGCCATCGCAAAACAAAACGTTCGTCAGGCGAGCTTTGGAAACGTGACCTGCATCGAAGGCAACTGGACCGAGCCCGTTGCCGGGCAGCGATTCCGCGTCATCGTGTGCAATCCACCCTACGTGCGCGCCGACGACAACAGGTTGCAGGCTCTGAAGTACGAGCCGCTGTTGGCCCTGGTGTCTGGCAAGGATGGCCTGGATGCTATCCGCGTTCTTGCACGGGACTGCGGTGCCCTGCTCGAAGAAGAAGGTCTGCTATTGGTTGAACACGGCGCCGAGCAGTCGGACGCTGTGGCGTCAATTTTCGCGGCAGCAGGTTGGGGTGATATTGCATGCCATAATGATCTCGCCGGCATCCCGCGCGTGACAGCGGCACGCTGGGATGGTAAATAACGGCCCCTACACTCAACGGCACTCAAAGCGGAACAAGGCATTATGATTACGATCAAGACCAGTCACGGCAATATCAACATAGAATTGTTCGACGAGAAGGCACCCATTTCCTGCGAAAATTTCCGTCAGTATGCAAAGGACGGGCACTTCAGCGACACGATTTTTCATCGGGTGATGCCAAACTTCATGATTCAGGGCGGCGGTATGGATCAAAAAATGAGTCCCAAACCGACGCGCGACGCAATCAAGAACGAGGCTGACAATGGCGAGACCAACGTGCGCGGAACGCTGGCGATGGCGCGCACCGGTGCCGTCGATAGCGCAACCTCGCAATTCTTCATCAACCTTCGTGACAATGACTTCCTGAATCATGGCGATCGCGACTTCGGATACGCTGTATTCGGCCAGGTAACCGATGGGATGGACGTGGTTGATGCGATCGCAGCCGTTGAAACCGCCAAACAGAGCGGACATTCCGATGTGCCGGTCGAGCCTGTAACCATCCTCGAAGTCACGATCGACGAATAGTCGAACGTAAACAGGAACGCTGATGTCTTCCGACGCGCTGAGTCGTGACGCCCGCCACCTGGCATTAGCCCAGGTCGGTCCTGCAGGCCAGCAAAGCATCGCCGATGGCGCGGCGCTGTTGATTGGCGTCGGTGGCATCGGCTGTGCAGCGGCGACTTACCTGGCATCCAGCGGCGTCGGACATATTCTGATCTGTGATTTTGATACGGTTGACGCCACGAACCTGGGTCGGCAGGTGTTATACCGGCCTGCGGATATCGGCGCGCTAAAAGCCGAGATTGCGGTGGCGCGACTTTCTGAACTCAATCCGGATATTCGTGTTACCGCTATGACGGAGCGGCTCAGCGATGACGCATTGTCCGAAGTCGTTGCACAAGTCGATGTCGTACTCGATGGTTGCGACAATTTCGCGACACGCTTTCAGGTTAACGATGCCTGCGTCGCCGCACGCCGATACCTGATCTCGGGAGCGGCCATTCGCCTGGAAGGCCAACTTGCGGTATTCGGTCCGGACTATGACACGTCGCCGTGTTATCGATGTCTGTACGCCGAAGCGGACGAGTCGCTTGAGAATTGCGCCGGCAACGGTGTGCTCGCGCCGGTACCGGGCGTTATCGGCACGATGATGGCTGTGGAAGCGCTCAAATACCTCGCCAACAATACTGCCGGCGATGCAAGATTACAGCTCTATGACGCAGCGGCAATGGAATTTCGATCGCTGAAAATCAAGAAACGGACAAACTGTCCCTCGTGCGCGAGCAGCAGCGAAAAATAAATCTCAAAAAGATCTGCATCCAACCACCTGCCGTTGCTCGCCACGCCAGAATCGTAACGAGCAACGATCCACAATGCGCTTCATGCGCGTGTGCCTTTCTCCCGAATCTTGAACAGCTTTGTTTCCTGGCGATCGTTGACTGCGCAGGTCGTCGCATACTCGCGAATCACTTCTTCCCCGTCAACGCCGTAAACCGTCGTATTGATCTTCAGGATATGCCCGGAGATGCGACGCTGGCGTGACTCGACTTCATGTCGAACCCGCGTTGCATTGTCGTAGTTCGCGTGATCCGCGATCTGTGCGACACAGAAATCGATTGTGCTTTGCGGCGCGTCCTCGGTGAAACCGGGCATCGCCTGTATGCTCGCGGAAATGAACAGGCCCGCTGCGGCCAGTGTGGTCGTAATGACGTGCTTTCTGATTTTCATGGTCTTGCTCCTGTGGTTTACTCAAAAACAGAATACTCATTCTGTTTAACTCAAAAAAAGTCAATCCTTAAATGCGGCCAACGTGTTATCCACGATGCCAATGAGCGTGTCGCGTGGAAAACCGGCGCGGCCAAGCACCGCCAGTCCTAACATCGTGCTGGTCAGCATTTCACCCGCTGCCGATACATCCAGGTCTGCCCGGACCTCACCCTGCGTCTGTGCGGATTCGAGCCCGACGGCGAATGCCTTGGACATGCGCTTCATGAATTTTTGCAGTACCGCTCGCAGATCGTCGTCTTTGGGTGCCAGAGCCATGGCCGTATGAATAAACAGGCAACCTTTGTGCTCTTCGGCGCAGCATATGGCTTCTAAGCGTTCTTCGAAAATGGACCGAATGTGGGCCAGCGACGCTTCGGGCTCCAGCAAGCGCAAGAAAGACTGCTTGCCCATGCCTTCGGCATAGCGCTCCAGCGCCTGCTCGAATAGCTCGCGCTTGGTGCCGAACGTGCCGTAAAGCCCATAACGGCTGACACCTGTGGCTCGCACGAGATCCTCCATCGAGGTTTCTGAGTACCCCTTGGATGAAAACAGATCGACTGCCGTTGTCAGCGCTGTCGATGGATCGAATGTGCGTGTCCTGACCATGCAAATCAGAATAGTCGTTCTGTTTTGAGTTGTCAAGCCTGCTTTTGAACGTCTGGGAGGAGCACGACCAGGCATTTATGCCGCGTTTGCTTCGTCCGGATCATATCCCAGGTTCGGTGCCAGCCACTTCTCGGCTTCGACAAGACTCATACCCTTGCGCTTCGCATAAGAAACCACCTGGTCCCGATCAACCTTGCCTACTGCAAAGTAACGCGCGTCCGGATGGGAAAAGAAAAACCCACTCACCGCTGCGGTCGGATACATTGCGTAGGATTCTGTCAGCCTGAGTCCAATGCCGGTCTCAACGTCGAGTAAATCCCACAGCGTCGCTTTTTCGGTGTGGTCCGGACACGCGGGATAACCCGGCGCCGGACGGATACCACGGTATTTTTCTGCAATCAGGTCAACGTTAGACAAACTCTCGTCCGGCACGTACGCCCAGAATTCCGTTCGCACACGCTCGTGCAGGTATTCGGTCAGCGCTTCGGCCAGTCGATCAGCCAACGCCTTCAAAATAATCGCGCTGTAGTCGTCATGCGCCTTTTCAAACCGCTCGACGTGCTCGTCAATTCCGATGCCTGCGGTTACGGCAAAGGCACCGATGAAGTCGGACAAGCCGCTGTCCACTGGTGCGAGGAAATCTGCGAGACAGCTTTGCGACTGGCCTGCGGCTTTCGCGCGCTGTTGGCGCAAATGGCACAAACGATATGACGTGTTGCTGCGATCCTCATCCTCAAAAATAACGATGTCGTCATGATCGTCAGTGTTGGCAGGAAAAAAGCCAAGAATTGCGCGGGCCTGCAACCATCGCTCTTCGATGATCTTCTCGAGCATGGCAGTCGCGTCGTCAAATAAAGAACTCGCGGCTTCGCCAACGATGTCGTCGCTTAACAGCTGTGGAAACTTACCGTGAAATTCCCAGGCGTTGAAGAACGGCATCCAGTCGATGTAGTCGCGCAAGAGATTCAAATCTATGTCATCGAATACTCTCGTGCCGGTAAATGTTGGTTTCGGCGGAATATAAATACTCCAGTCACACTGATGCTTGCGCCCACGCGCCTGCTGCAACGACAGCTGCGGCGCCAGACGCTTCTTGTTGGCATGATTGTCACGGCGTCGCGCGTTGTCCTTGCGCGTTTTTTCTATGAGAGCGCCCCGTGTAGCAGGCTGGATCAACGCCTGTGCGACACCGACTGCACGTGATGCATCTTTGACGTAAATAACCGGCCCGTCATAGCGCGGCTCAATCTTGACGGCGGTATGTGCAGGTGACGTCGTCGCGCCACCAATCAGCAACGGCAGTTCGTAGCCGAGCCGCTGCATTTCGGCGGCGACGTTACACATCTCATCCAAAGACGGCGTGATCAGGCCAGACAGGCCAATGATACTGGCTTGCTCACGTTTCGCGGCCTCAAGAATCTTGTCGCAGGAAACCATGACACCAAGATCGATCACTTCGAAGTTATTGCATTGCAAAACAACACCGACAATGTTCTTGCCAATATCGTGTACATCGCCTTTGACTGTCGCCATCACGATTTTACCGTTGGAGCTCGGCTTGCCGTCTTTGGCTTCTTCGATGAAAGGCACCAGGTGGCTGACCGCCTTTTTCATAACGCGCGCTGACTTTACGACCTGCGGCAAAAACATTTTGCCGTCGCCGAACAGATCACCGACGACATTCATGCCGTCCATCAGCGGGCCCTCGATCACGTCCAGAGGCCTGTCGGTGGCAAGACGGGCTTCCTCCGTGTCATCGATAACGAATTCATCCAGGCCATTGACCAGGGCATGCTCAAGTCGTTTGTCTACAGTGAATTTACGCCACGACAGATCCTGCCCCTTCGCGGCCACACCGCCTTTCTTTCCCCTGTATCTTTCGGCAACGGCGAGCAGTTTTTCCGTGCCGTCAGGATCGCGATTCAGTACGACGTCCTCAACCGCATCGCGCAAGTCCCTGGGCAGATCCTCATAGATCGCCAGCTGGCCGGCATTGACGATGCCCATGTCCATACCGGCACGAATCGCGTGATACAAGAAGGCCGAATGGATTGCTTCGCGAACGACGTTGTTGCCACGAAAAGAGAACGACACGTTGCTCACTCCGCCGCTAATCAATACGTGCGGCAACGCTGCCTTGATCTCGCGCGTGGCCTCGATGAAAGCCAGACCGTAGTTGGCATGCTCTTCGATACCGGTCGCGATCGCGAAAATATTGGGGTCGAAAATAATATCGGCCGGGTCCATACCGACTTTCTCGGTCAGTATGCTGTAGCAGCGTTTGCAGATTTGAACTTTGCGTTCAACCGTATCGGCCTGCCCGGATTCATCGAATGCCATTACGATGACGGCTGCGCCGTAGTCTTGCACGAGTTGCGCCTGCTCGATGAACGACTCTTCACCTTCTTTCAGACTAATCGAATTGACGACGGCCTTGCCCTGCACACACTTGAGGCCGGCCTCGATGACCGTCCACTTTGATGAATCAATCATGAT
>JACZTO010000055.1 GCA_022573655.1 Pseudomonadota bacterium | reverse complement strand
TGAACTGTAGAGTGGTTCCCCCGCCTTAGTTGCCAATGCCGGAGAGTATCCGAGACCCGAGAGTCTGCGTCACAAGGTAGGCAGGCAAACATGGAAGGTCAGGGGAACCGGGGTTCACTGTAAATCGCCATTGAGGAGAAGACAATGAACCTGATCGGAATCGACGTATCCAACGAGACTTTCAACATTGAAAGACGCTGCGGCAAGGTTCTGTCGCAACACGAGTTTAGCAATAGCAAAGCCGGGCACAGCCAGGCGATCGCCTGGGTACAGCGTGGTGCCGAAGGTGCACGCGTTTGTCTGGAGGCCACCGGCATTTATCATTTGCAGTTGGCGCTGGCGTTAGACCGCGCACCGGGCATCGAAGTGATGGTGATCAATCCCCGGGCCGGCCGCCGCTTTGCTGAGGCGCAGATGGTACGTGCCAAGACCGACAAGGTGGATGCAGCGATCCTGCGGCAGTATGTCGAACGCATGCGGTTCACCGCCTGGGTGGCACCGAGCAACCAACAGCTTGAATGACAAAGCCTTGCGCATCGTCTGGCACAGATAAGGAAAGAGCAAGTGCGGGAGCAATCTCGCTTGCATGCCGCGCAACGCGCGGGTGCACATACGCGCCTGGCACAACGGGACATCGGTGAGCACTTGCGTTATCTCAAGCGCCACGCTGATCGCATCCAGGCCGCCGCTATCGCGTTGATGAAGCAGCATGAATGTCTGGCGGAAGATCTGCAGCTACTGGACAGCATACCGGGCATTGCCGAACTGAGTGCCATGAAGTTGATCGCTGAGCTCGGCCTCTTGGCCAAGGGCCTTTCACCGGCGCAATGGGTTGCACAAGCGGGTCTCGATCCCAGACCACAGGAATCCGGCACCTCACTTAGAACACCACGGCGAATCTCTAAACAAGGTAACGCCAACTTACGTGCCGCATTGTTTATGCCGGCCCTAGCTGCGATCCGCACAGACCCCAACGTAAACGCCTTTTACACTGCGCTGCTGGCCCGTGGTAAACGAAAAATGCAGGCGATCATTGCCGTCATGCGCAAGCTGCTACACGCCATCTGGGGTGTCTTGCACCATCGACAGGAATGGGATGGCCGCAAGTTCTACCGTATGCCGACGGCAAGTACCGCTTGACTCACAACAGAGTATCTACAGTGTTAACATCCAGCCATGATTTTCAAAGACAAGACCGTGATTATCACGGGCGGATCCGAGGGCGTGGGCGCGGCTACCGCTCGACTGTTTGCCGATGCCGGCGCAAATCTCATGTTGGTAGCCCGTGGCAAGAAAAACCTCGAAGCGATCGCTGCGGAGTTACGTGACAAGACACGTGTCGAAATCTTTGCAATGGACGTGTCCGATTCCGAGGCTTGCGCCGACCTGTTCAAAAAAGCACACTTCGAGTACGGCCGTGTGGACATACTCGTCAATAATGCAGGCTTCCATAAGCGTGGCGATGTTGAAACTGTCGACGCCAACGATCTAGGCAAGATGATTGATGTCAATCTCAAGGCGCCAATCATGCTGTCCAGGCTGGCGTTGCCATATCTTCGCGAGGCCGGCGGTGGCGCAATCATCAACGTGGGGTCTTTGGCCGGTCGTACGCCATTGCCGGGGAGTGCGGGCTATGCGGCGAGCAAGGCCGGACTGCGGTCATTCACGTATGCACTGGCGGTCGAGCTTGCGGGCAGCGGTATCAAGCTTGCGGTCGTATCGCCGGGTCCTATCGATACCGGATTTATTATGGCCGATATCGATGCGACGTCGGACCTGACGTTTTCCCAGCCTTTATCTACGGCTCAGGACGTCGCCCAAGCTATCCTGGATTTGTGCGGCAATAATGTACGCGAGCAGTCGATGCCGTGGGTCAGCGGTGTACTAACGTTGCTCATGTCCCTGTTTCCAGGGCTTGCCCAAAGGGTGCGCCCTGTGTTGGAGCGCAAAGGCGCACGGGTTAAGGCAAGAATCAAAGCTGCGCGAAAGCGTCGCGAGTCAGATTCTCCCGATCATTAATCAATACACGCACATTGTCCTCGATACGAATACCGCCGAAGGGCCGTAGCCAGTCGACGCTATCCCAGTTGACGTGACCT
The DNA here is from genome assembly GCA_022573655.1 of Pseudomonadota bacterium. Lineage (GTDB taxonomy): Bacteria > Pseudomonadota > Gammaproteobacteria > Steroidobacterales > Woeseiaceae > UBA1847. The sequence goes on along the minus strand of JACZTO010000055.1, from coordinate 7,657 downwards.
TCAGCCGGTGTGCCGCGCAGGTTTTCGAGCAGCATGTCGATGAGATACAGGCCGGGCTCGATGGTCAGCACCATATCTTCCTCGAGCACACGCGTCAGCCGTAAATAGGGGTGGCCGCTGGGTGGGTCGATGATTGTGCCGGTCTCGTTTTCCATGAAGCCGCCGACGTCATGTACCTGCACACCGAGCAGATGTCCGAGGCCATGAGGGAAAAATGCGGACGTAACGCCGGTTTCGAGCAATGTGTCCGGGTCGCCGTTTGCCAGTTCGGCATCGACCAACAAGCCGGCCAGCATCTTGTGCGTGCCAATTTGCAGGTCGCGAAAGTCGACGCCGACCTGCACCTGGTTAACGATGTCCTGCTGCATGGCATCCATTCGATCGATCAGATCCTGAAAGCGTTTTTCACCGAAGGAATAGGTACGCGTGATGTCGGATGCGTAGCCGTGGACGTGGGCGCCCGCATCGATCAGGAATGACCTGATTACGGCAGGTGGCTCACGATCAAGGTCCGTGTAATGCAGCACGGCGCCATGTTCGTTGAGACCGATAATGTTGCCGTACGGTAGTTCCGGGTCGACATGACTAACGGCCTTGCAATAGGCCTGGTGAATATCAAATTCTGCCATGCCATCGCGAAATGCTGCTTCGGCAGCCACATGCCCAATTGCGCCGCGTCGAGAGGCAAGTCGCATGATGGCCAGTTCGTATTGGGTTTTCATGCCGCGCGCGAAGTGCAAGGCATTGATGGCTGCATTCGGATTGACACGCTCGATGCCGAAGGCCATAGCATCGTCATCGATCTCGCCAACGAAGATGCATTTTTCGCGTTCTTCGGGCAGATGTTCGGCGACGTCCTCTCTTGAGTGTACGATTCGAATATCGAAGTGACTCGCCCAATAACCGTCAGCCGCGCCGGGAACCACGTGCCAGTAGTCATGCGGCTGGTAGTAGATAAGTATCGGTGCCTCTCCGCGTGTGAAGACGATGTAGGAGAATGGCAGATGCGTAAGCGGCGCCCAGCTAACGAAGTGTGGATTCGGTTTGAACGGCATCTGGTAGTCGTCGAGAAACGCGATTTTGGGGTTGCCTGAGTAGATAATCGCGTGGGTCGCACCGGCCAGTTCGAGCGCATGATCGTGCCGTGCACTGACGATTTCGATGTGTTCGGCGTAGAGCGCGCCAAGCGCTGCGTTCTTGTCGGAGTAGTCGTCGTTCATGTTGCAAATCATACCTTGTTGCCGCTGCTGGCGGCGAGTGCCATCATTAGCGCCTCCCGCGACGCGGAACCGAGGCATGCCCGATAACGGAGCGAAAGGATGAGACGAACAGCATGGTTGGTAGGTTTGACACTAATGATATCCGGAGGTTCGACGTTGGCAACGCCTGATCCTGGCTACGATCGTGTGACCGGGCGCGCGCATGCGTCGCGCTCGGAAATTATCGCGCCCCATGGAATGGCGGCAACGAGTCAGCCTTTGGCAACACAGATTGCGCTGGATATCCTAAAAGCCGGTGGCAGTGCTGTTGACGCGGCTATTGCAGCCAATGCGGCGCTGGGTCTGATGGAACCAACGGGCTGCGGAATTGGCGGTGATTTATTCGCCATCATCTGGGATGCCGAGAAAGAAGAACTCGTCGGGCTCAATGCTTCGGGCCGTGCGCCCAAAGCGATGACACTGGAGTACTTCCAAAAGAACGGTATCGACAAGATTCCGCCATTTGGTCCGTTACCCGTCAGCGTTCCGGGAACGGTAGATGGCTGGTTCGAGCTGCACGGTCGCTACGGTCGATTGTCGATGCAGCAGATCCTTGCGCCGGCGATAGCCTACGCGCGTGATGGCTTTCCGGTGTCGGAGGTTATTGCCTACTACATGCAGTCAAATGCCGCACGCATTGGCGAATTCCCGGGATTCAAAGAGACCTACATGCCCAACGGCCATATGCCCGGCAAGGGCGAAGTGTTCAAGAATCCCCGGCTTGCGACAACCTACGAGGCGCTTGCGGAGAAAGGCCGCGACGAATTCTACAAAGGCGACATTGCCAGGCGCATCGATGCGTATATGGCAGAGCAGGGTGGGTTGTTGAATTATGACGACCTGGCGGCTCACCACTCCGAATGGGTAACGCCGGTTTCGACGAATTATCGTGGTTGGGACGTTTACGAGTTGCCACCCAATGGCCAGGGCATTGCAGCGTTACAGATTCTGAACATACTGGAAGGATATGACATTGCAGCGATGGGATTCGGCAGTGCTGAGTATCTACACACACTTACCGAGGCGAAAAAGCTGGCGTTCGCAGATCGCGCGAAATTCTACGCCGACATGGACTTCGTTGATGTCCCGGTAACGAATCTCATCTCGAAAGACTATGCTGATGCGCGACGCGGATCGATAGACCCGAACAAGGCATCCATGCAGGTACCTGCCGGCGATGCGAAGCTCGATGACGGCGATACGATTTACCTGACGGTTGCCGACGCTGACGGCAACATGGTGTCGCTCATCCAGAGTAATTATCGTGGCATGGGATCGGGCATGACGCCCGGTGAGCTGGGATTCGTTCTGCAGGACCGTGCGGAGTTATTTTCGCTGGATAAGGATCATGCCAATGTCGTCGCAGGGGGCAAGCGTCCGTTTCACACAATTATCCCCGCATTCGTCATGAAAGACGGCAAGCCATTGATGAGTTTCGGGTTGATGGGCGGTGCCATGCAGCCACAAGGGCATGCACAAATCATTGTCAACCTGGTCGACTTCGGCATGAATTTGCAAGAAGCAGGGGATGCTGCTCGCATCAATCACACGGGATCATCGCAGCCAACCGGCACGACGATGACGACGGGTGGTGTGCTGCATCTTGAGAGCACATTCGGTGCCGAAACCCGACAAGCGCTGGAAGCCATGGGGCACACCCTGGGTGAGAGCAATGGCGGCTTTGGCGGCTACCAGGCGATTATGTGGGATGCCGAGCAGGGTGTGTATTATGGCGCGTCCGAAGTCAGAAAAGACGGCCAGGCAGCAGGATATTAGGGATGACGCAGGATATTTATTTAACGGGCATTACCACGACGGGCACACCGCATATCGGCAATTACGTCGGTGCAATCCGCCCCTGCATCGCGGCAAGCAAGGATGCGGCGAACAAGAATTATTATTTTCTCGCTGATTATCATGCGCTGGCGAAGAACGATGATCCAGACAAGATTAGCCAGTCGACACTGGAGATAGCGGCGGCATGGCTGGCGTTGGGAATGGACACCAACAACGCCGTGTTTTATCGACAGTCGGACATACCAGAGATACCGGAGCTGACCTGGATACTGACGAGCATGACGGCGAAGGGCCTCATGAATCGTGCGCATTCGTATAAGGCGGCAGTGCAGGCTAACTCGGAAGGTGGCAACAAGGACGCGGACAAGGGCATAACGATGGCCTTGTACAGTTATCCGATACTCATGGCCGCCGACATCCTGATGTTTAAAGCAACCAAGGTGCCCGTGGGGCGAGACCAGAAACAGCACGTCGAAATGGCGCGAGATATTGCACAGCGCTTCAATCACCACTTCGGTGACGTGCTTGTCCTGCCGGAACCGGTCATTGATAAGGACACCGCAGTATTAGCAGGCCTCGATGGCCGCAAGATGAGCAAGAGTTACAACAACACGATTCCGTTATTCGCGGCTGAAAAGTCGTTCAGGAAGCGCATCATGAAGATCAAGACGAATAGCTTGGAACCTGGCGAGCCAAAAGACACGCAAGACAGCACATTGTTCGATATTTACAAGGCGTTCGCGACTCCGGAGGAGACCGCCGAGGTTGAAAAACTCTACGCCGAGGGAATCGCGTGGGGTGAGATGAAGCAAAGATTGTTCGAGTATCTGAACGATCACATCAAGCCGGCGCGCGACGAGTACGATCGACTGATGGCAGATCCCGCTATTGTCGAAGCTGAGCTGTTGAAGGGTGCCGCAAGGGCGCGCGAAGTTTCTGCGCCCTATCTTGAGCAAATAAGAAGCGCGATAGGGATACGCAAGCTCGGCTAGGCCGAGAATTGGTGTCTCGCAATATCCAGCGGGCTACGTACAGCGAGCCCACCGCGCTTGAGAACATGCGTGTAAATCTGCGTGGTTTTTACATCAGAGTGGCCCAACAGTTCTTGCACGGTGCGAATGTCGTATCCGCTTTCAAGAAGATGTGTCGCAAATGAATGGCGGAAGGTGTGACAGGATGCGTGTTTATTGATTCCTGCCTTGATTACGGCAAGCTTGACCGCACGTTGAACGCCTGAGGGATGCATGAAATGCCTGCGCTTTTGACGGTGAAAGTCGACATGGGCATATTTCTCGGACGGAAAAACATACTGCCAGGACCATTCCTTCGGTGCGTTAACGTACTTCCTGTCAATCGCGAATGGAATTGAAACTCCGGCACGTCCGTGCAATCGATCTTGTTCGTGTAGTTGCCGGACTCGGCGAAATTCCTGTTGCAAGTGTGGCACCAGTGATTCGGGCAGCAATGTACGACGGTCTTTTCGCCCCTTGCCATCGCGAACGGTAATTTGCAGATATTCAAAATCGATATCCTGAATACGCAGGCGAAGGCACTCGATCAGCCGTATACCGCTCCCGTAGAGTATGCTGGCAGCGAGCCAGTAGCGGCCATGCAATACGTCGAGAACTTTGCGCACTTCAGTTCGGGTCATAACGATGGGTACACGCACTGGTCGCTTGGCACGTACAATCTTGTCCATCTGACCTGCCCCCAAGTTTAGGGCCAGCTGCTGCTTAGTAAAGTCCCAAAATTATTCATTCACCTGGTGCCCCAGGAAATCGATAGTGTGTTGTCGCTGGTTGACCGCAAATTCCGCCGGCGTCAGATAGCCGATTGATGAATGTGGTCGCTGCTCATTGTAATCTTTTCGCCAGGCTGCAATGAGGTTTTTGGCATGACGCAGATTGCGGAACCAGTGTTCATTCAAACACTCATCCCGAAACTTGCCGTTGAAGCTCTCAATATAGGCGTTCTGCGTCGGTTTTCCCGGCTGTATCAATAGGGGCGTGACGCCGTGCTCGTAGGCCCATTGATCGAATACCTTGCTGGTAAACTCAGGCCCTTGATCGGTGCGCACGGCTTCCGGATAACCGCGAAACTGGGACACACGATCCAGCAACTCGGCGACATCATCACCGGTCAGGCTGTGTGCCGGTTCGATCAGAACGGACTCCTTGGTGAAATCATCAACAACCGTCAGGATCTTCAATCGTCGGCCATTGGCGAGCGAATCCATGACAAAATCCAACGACCAGACCTGGTTGGCACGCGCCGGTAACTCCAGCGGTTGCCTGGCAACGGCAAGGCCACGTCGGCGTTTGCGGCGCCGTACAGCAAGCTCCGCCTCTCGATACAATCGATATACCCTCTTATGATTAACCACATACCCCTCACGCCGCAGCAACACATGCAGCCGTCGATAACCAAAGCGCTTGCGTTCTTCGGCCAATTCCCTGAGGCGTCCTTGCAGTCTTGCGTCACTCCGTCGCTTCGCCGAACGATAGCTCAATACCGATCTCGATAACCCCACCAGACAACACGCTCGACGTTGTGAAATCGCAGTCTGATCCTGCATCACCGCAATCGCTTCGCGCTTGTCTCGTGGGGTCAGTATTTTTTTAACAGGGCCGCCTTTAGCGCGTCATTGTCCAGTATCGAATCCGCCAGCAGACGCTTCAACTTCCCATTCTCTGCCTCAAGCTGCTTTAGCCGCCGGATATCCTCCGTCTCCATCCCCCGGTACTTCTTGCGCCAGGTGTAAAACGTCGCGTCCGAAATGTTGTGCTTGCGGCAAATCTCCTTTGCTGGCACTCCGGCTTCCCCTTCCTTCAATATCGCTACGATCTGTTGCTCCGTAAATCGCTTCTTCATGCCCGTCTTCTCCTCTGAAAACGGACTTTACTAAGCTCATACTGGACTGGCTACAGGGGAGCAGGTCAGAAGGATCTGTAGACTTTGACGTAGCCGAAGGGGTCGCCGGGTGTCGCGTCGAGTTCGAAGGCCCAAATATTGAGCTTAGCCATGTCGTTTACGGTGCTGATCGGATTCAGGCATTACAGTTGGCCTCGAATATCGAACCGACATTGGAAAGGTTGCGGAGCAAGTACGATTTTTTCTTTCCCTCTGGGGAGCCTTATCATAATGCTGACGAATAGGCGTGCCCGAAGTCCTTTGTCTAGATGGCAGCACGGTGCAGCCTAACAAGGCGCTGAACTTGCCGCCGGGCAGCATCTGTCACGGCTCCTGCATTGTTGTCATATTTGCTTTCGCAAGAGCCGCGCCAGATACTTGGCGCAAGTTAGCTTAGACGTTAGGCAGCGCTAAACTTCGCTAGGTAATAAGCTTTCCGAGTTCTTTTTTCGAAACACCGATAGCGAGAAGAGACTTTACTAGGAGATCGAGAGAGACTGTTCTATCTCCCGCCTCCATCTTCGCAATCCTGGATTGACTTGATTCAAGAGCGTCGGCCAGTTGTTCTTGAGTAAGTCTTTTCCGAATACGGCTCTCTTTCAATTTTTCGCTGAGCGCAAGCTTCATTTCAAGATAGGCGGACTCCTCTGCCGAAAGATCGAGAAACTCGGCTGCAGATCCAACCGTCCAGCCCTTCTTCGCGAGTTTTGCCTTCTTTCGCTTATCCATTGTCGTAGTCCCGTAATCTAGCTTTGCACCTGTCAATCACACTCTTTGGTGTTTTACCCGTCTTCTTAGAGAAAACCTCCAGAATCACGATCGCATCCGAATCATTCCTGTAAACAATACGCCAGCTCACGCCCTTGTCTGGGATCCTAAGTTCGTGGCACCGCCGACCTATCGATGGCATTGGCCTCGAATGTGGCATCCCAATCCTTCGGCCCTTTTGAAGCTTTCTTAACAAAAAGCCCGCTTCGAGCCTGGCAAGCGTCGAAAACGGAGGCGTCTTTACTTCGCCGCGCATCCATACGAGTGGCTTGTCCTTGGGGCTCATAGTACGTGCCAGTATATGTCAGATATGACATATAGTAAAGGCGCTGTCTAACAATGCGCTGCACTTGCACTCTGGCTGCCGTCATGGTTCTTGCAAAGGCAAGAACCCCGCCGTACGCTGGTCGTCAAGTTAGCTTCGACGTTAGACGTAATGCGAAGATTGCTGCCAGTGATTGCGCTGCTTGGTGCTTGCTCGTCGTCTCCGATATTAATCCCTGAGAGATCAGCCCTTAACGACGATCTAGTCTCGGCGATGCGTGCGTGGAATGGCTCTGGCCTCGCCGACTACCGGTACGAGCTCCAAATCAAGTCTGCTCACGCTTGCCTATTGCCGAGATTAGAAATAACGGTGCGACGGCATCTGGTCAAATCTATCCGATACGGCGAAGATTGGGTTGATTGCTCATCTCACGAAAGGCGCTATAAGGGTCGTAGCGCTGAAGCGCGATTCTCTGTGTATGAGAGTACGATCGGAGACCTATTGGTACAAATCGTGGGAGCATTGCAATCGCCATACGGGGGATTCGCATATTTTCATCCCGAGTTTGGTTTCCCTGTTACGTTTCAATTGATTGATCCACGCTTTGCAAAACACGATTATGAATACACCATTACTAGGTTTGAGATTCGCTAAGCTG
>JACZTO010000094.1 GCA_022573655.1 Pseudomonadota bacterium | reverse complement strand
CGGTAACCTGGAATTCCGGCGCATACACAGGCTTAACATCACGAACAATCGGTCCACCAACCCGCAACGGCACGTCCTTTACCGTTGCGTCGAACCATGCTGCACTAAGCAGAAGGTCCAGGCCATCGGCTGGCGATGATTGTATATCCAGTTCAACGCCCTTGTTGTCAGCATCATTATTGACCACGACGCCACCAACGCCGGTGAACAGGAAGCCCTGGTAGTCCTCGTAATCATAATAGAACGCAGTGCCGTTGATTCGCGTCGAACCGCCCCCGAGCGTCTTCTTGAAACCACCCTCAAAACTCAGGAGAATCTCTTCCTTATACGGTATGGCGCTGACTGGAACCGGTAATCCTCCAAACAGATGTGCATTGAAGCTGCCTGCTTTGACGCCTCGATTGACGCCAAAATACCAGAGCATGTCGTCGTTCGGCCGGAAGTCGAGCTGAATCTTGCCGGCCCAGAGGTTATCGCTGGTGCTATCGGTAAACGGCATGCCGGCGTCGGGTCCGATGGTAAATGAGCCACCCTGATGAATCTTTAGCGGGTCGGTGGCGGCAGGATAGATACTCTGTGCAAATACATAGTCCTTTTCCTCCAGGATCGCACGCAGTCCGGCGATTAACGTCAGCCTGTCGTTAATGTCATATTCAATCTGACCAAACAGTGAGTAGGAATCTGTTTCAAGCTGGGCATCGACAGCGAGGTCGAAAGGACCGCCGAGGCCGGGGTCCTCTGCAAGGCTGTTCGACGCGAATTTCAGACCGTTATCCGAATCGGCATCGATATTCAAATAATAGAAACCCGCCACCCAACGCATCCGGTCAGACTCGCCGTTGAGCCTGATTTCCTGCGTGAAGCTGGTGGCATCGATGCCTGCATAATTCACAGCCTGGTTGACAGGCGCCGAGTCGACATCAATGAACAACAGCTTCTCGTAATCCTTGAAATCAGTTATCGAGGTCAGCAGCACACCGTTCGACAGCTCCCATTCAAGCCTTGCAATGATGCCGAAGGTATCCGTAGACCCGTTATCGTCAAACGCATAATCGCCTGAAAAGTCGAAACCATCGCCGTCGGGGTCGATATAGCCGAAGAAGTCCGCGCCCGGAGAAGGTGTAAAGGTGTTGTCGACGCGACCCGTGTCAGCAAAACCGTCGCCGTTAAAATCGTCCGGAAAGCCGTCATTGTCCTGATCGGACCCGCAATCAGTGCCGTCGTCCACACCACCCGGGGCACAGATACTGGATCGCGCTTCATTAGGATCGATGTTGATGACGTTGGTCAGTTCCCCGACGCCATCGATGAATAACTGGGTCGGGTCCGGACCGGTACCATCATATACCGCAATTGTGGCTATCGATTGATACGGCCCTGTCGGCACATCGCTGCTGGCCGCATTGACGGACACGGTAAAGGACACTTTGTCGCTGGGCTTGAACGACAGAGTCCCACGGGCAGCAAAAGTCTGTCCACCACCGAGGTCCGCGCCGGCGCCGGGCCCCGGAGAGTTGCTGCTCGAGAAGCCGATAGTACCGAGGCCAAACTCCGCAAACGGGTAAAGATTGTTCAAATATCCATCATGATCGCTGTATAGAACAGCGACACGTGCTGCCGCCGTATCGGACAGAGGACCGCCAAGCGCTGCTGCAACATTGAAGGAATTGGCGTCGGAATTCGAATCATACAATCCGGTGGTCAGATCGATGTAGCCTTCGAGGCCATCAAAGCTCGGCTTGCGGCTGACGAACTGGACCGCGCCACCGGTAGCATTTCGCCCGAACAGCGTGCCCTGGGGGCCCTTGAGAATTTCCACGCGCTCGATGTCGAGCAAGGCAAAGGTCTGCGCCTGGGCGATCGGGATATATCCCTCGTCGAGATAGACCGCCGTGGGCGCCTCGATGATGTCGTTGAAGTCGTTCTGAGTGACACCGCGAATCGTGAACTGAGTATTCTGGCCGGCCAGGTTGCCGCTGATATGAACCCCTGGAGCGTAACGCGCGATGTCAAAACTACTCTGGATACCCAGTGCCTGCATCTGCGCGCCGGTGAATGCGGTAATCGCAATGCCGACATCCTGAATGTTCTGCTCACGTTTCTGCGCCGTGACGATAATTTCCTCCAGCACGCCCTGTGCGGCCACCGGAAGAGCCACACCAAGAAACAACACGCTGAGCACAAATGACGATATGCGCCTGTACGGTCTATTCATGATTTTCCCCCTAATAGAAATACCGAAACAGAAATGCCAACGAACGACTGTCACGGCAACTGAATGCTGCAATTACAAAAGCGACGCATGCACCACATTTACCCGGATCACCTTATAATCTTAAGTTCTTGATCCTGAGTATCGATTTAAGCTCAATATTACCGATTTTGTCAAGAAAACGTACTCAATAGTACATTTCCCTTTTTCGCTCGGGTGCTTGCCACAAATCAGCCTGAATGCCGCCCTGCTCATGTCGTTGCGACCCGCATGACGGCGAGTCATTCTCATGCAGACCACAGCCATGAT
>JACZTO010000054.1 GCA_022573655.1 Pseudomonadota bacterium | reverse complement strand
TTCCGGACATGTCAGCTCCGCCATCTCGCAACTGGGAATCTTGGAAATCTGAGCTACGCTTATCGGTAGTAGGCCCATAACGGCCAATTTGCTTGAGGGTAACCTATGAAATTCGTGGTGTACGTCATCCTGTTGGCGGCAATGAGCTTGTCGGCATGCCAACAAAACGCCGGTAGCCAAGTAGAGGCCGACCTCTCAGCGATCCGAAGCCAATTGGAAGACATTGAAGCCGTGCTGTCCTCCGGACTACCGATAACGACCATTAATCAGAAATATCTCGAGTTCTTTGTTGACGAACTTGTACTCTTGCCGCCCGGACGAAAAGCAGTGCACGGACGCGAGGCAGCGTTGGCGTTTTACAACGATACGTTCGGCATGATAACGGCTCTGTCAATGGTCTACCAAGCGCCAGAAATAATAGTTGAAGGCAATTTGGCTACAAGACGTTATGTTGGAAACAGCAAATTTCAGATCGATACCGAATCGGAGCCAGGTTCGGCTTCAGGTAGGTACGTCGACATCTTGCAAAAGCAATCCGATGGAGCATGGCGCATAGTCTGGCACACCTGGACTCGGCTCAATCGTTAGGTGCACCAACGGCGCCCGATCATATATCGATTGACACAATTCGAGCAAAAATCAGATGTCCGCTCGTGGCCGACTGGCGACCTTGAAGTGAATATGATTTGTTTGCTTTGAATGACTGCTAACCCGTGCGATTTCAACCGGTCGATGCAACACATTCATTAAATTTCTCTGCCGGCGAGTAAAATTGTAACGTTTCTCTCGGTCGTTCGTTAAGTCTTCTCGCTACGGCATTCAGCCTGTTCTGGTGAACGTCGGAGAGATCCATCCCTTTTGGGAAGTACTGCCGTAAGAGTCCGTTGGTGTTTTCGTTTGATCCGCGTTGCCAGGGACTTTGTGGATCACAAAAGTAGACCTTGACGTTCGTGTCGAGGCTAAAGCGCTGGTGATCGGCCATTTCTTTACCTCGATCCCAAGTCAACGATTTGTAGAGTTCCCGCGGTCCACGTGCCCTTGGGGTAAACTTGTGCGCGTGCTTAATGAGTGAGTTGATCACCGTTTTGGTGTCCTTGCTCTTCACTCTTACCAACATCACGTAGCGCGTATGACGCTCGACGAGCGTCGCGATCTGGCTGTTATTGCTGCCGCACAAGAGGTCGCCCTCCCAGTGACCGGGCACCGCACGATCCTCAGCTTCAGCCGGTCGTTCCCGGATCGAGACCGTGTTGGTGATTCTGCCGTGATCGCTGGTCTTCTGCGTGTGATGGCGTGAGCGACGCATTGCCCGCGTTCTTCTAAGGTGCTGTATCAGCTCCTTTTTTAGGGCTCCGCGGGCCTGAATGAACAGGGTTCTGTAGATGGTCTCGTGTGACACCTGCATATTCTCATCACCCGGATAATGGCGCTTTAGCCACCCTGCAATCTGCCGTGGCGCCCAATGGAGCTTCAGCTTCTTCGCCACGATGCGGGCCAGCGCGCGGTTGTTGGCCAGTTTACAGATCTTTGGGCGGTGCGCCCGATCCCAGGCGGCTTGGTCCGCTTTATTGGCTCGATAACGTTGCCGGCCGCCATTGCGGTTAATCTCCCGACTCATGGTAGACGGCGCTCGTCCAAGTGACATCGCGATCGATCGAAGTGACTGGCCAGCGACCACACCGCGGGAAATCTCTTCGCGTTCTGCAAGAGTTAACGCTCTTTGCGAGCGCGTTCTCTGCGGCGGTCGTATTCCACCTGTCCGAGCAAGAATGCCCTGTATCGATGAATGACTGCGGCCAAAGTGACGGGCTATAGAGTTGAGGGACTCGCCTTTCTGCCAGCGATCCCACAGCAATGATTTATCGGCTTCCGTGTAATAAATTCTTGCTGGATACTTCATTAGCAACATCCTCCTCTCTATAATTAGAGACTAGGTGTTGCGTCGACTGATTGAAATCGCAAGTCTATACCGGTCGTTGAGCTACAGACCAGTAACGGACATCCGGCGGGCCTTTATTCTGCAGCATGAATTACCCATTGAATGACACATCGCTAACTTGAAATACGTACCAGTACGAAGGCGAAGAAAAATCCGATGCACCACATCCCACCAGATACCCAAATAAATCGCTTGTTCCATTTGTCGGCTTTTGCACACGCAGCAGCAAGTTCGGGATCTAATGGACAAACACGACCCCGGCGGTAAACCGCCAATGCGGAAACCAAAATCATCGCGCCAGAAAGCGCAAAAACCCAGCCCTTGTATAGACTCAGCGCTATCAGCCAAGGTGCAGCACTCGCCATAGAAGCGACCGCTGTGCCGAGGCCCAGTGTTACTAACAAGATGGGTAACGCACAACAAGTCAGCGTCGCAGTCGTCGTAAACAGAAGCATCCAGCTCCAGGACCCTGGTTTATCGTTCATCATGCATGCCTCTCAAAAAGTAAGGCCAAAGGCCAGGGAAAACTCGTTGCCTCGGGATATGCCAGTTCCGTCAACGCGCTCAAAGGCCACCAGTTTAATTTCGGCTCTGGCCATGAAGTTTTGGCGGTAATACATCAATACGGGGCCTGTCTGTACCCGATCACCGCCGGACGCTAGTGTGAAATTTAGCGCATTTGGTGCGTCTTCATGACGTGCTGATATATCCCAGAGCATGAAAGAGTCCCGAATTGTTGTCGTTGTTATGCCAAGGGTGCAGACCCACATTGATATCGAGCCCCCACGAGTTTCCCGTCTGCATACCCCGTTTCCCGGACCCTTCATGCCAATAGTAGAGATCGTAGAACTGATAGAGTCGCGGAGTTTCGCGCGAATGCGAAATACTCAGACCTACATCCCAACTCCCGTCGCTAATTGGAAAATCGCCGCTGCTACTTCCAGTGGGAATTCTGATCGACGGCGTAATTGACCAGTTTTGAGTCGTCGCGCCCTGGTTCTTGTAGCGCTTAAACGGCAAACCCAGAATCACATCACCCATTCCGCTGCTGTGTTGCCGGACTCCTACACCATTGATCGGCGTGACACGCCTCTGATTAACGTAGGGCACCTTGATCGTGGCTCGTAGAGATCGATCAAAGGTATACACGCCTTCTAACCACGTTGTATCGACGAAGCGTTCAAACCCTAACGGGTTATCGATATCGTCACCACCCCGCACCAGGTCGTCGGAACCAAAGTGCACCTGCCGTAGTTGAAAGCCGTAACCATCAGCCCACCTCGGTGCCATATCCATCACAGGCTGATGGGCACTCGCAGGCGTTACCGCAATCAGGATCAACAACGTGATAGACGATCTCATGGCTTGTTCTCAACAAGCTCATCGAGTTCGCCCGTGGCAGTCACAGTCCAGATATCGACTGGCTCGTAGCCTCCTGATGTGATTGCCTCAAATAAAGCCGGAATATCGAGATCCCGGTCGGGAATTACGGCAATCGTTAGCTTTTGCTTCTCAATTTCAACCTTGACACCCTTGGTGTACTTCGATTGATCAATAAACGGGAGCCTGGAGACTTTCTTGGTTACTCCCTGCGCGCAAAATGAACAAACCAGCCCATGCACGTGAACAACGTAGTCGCTCGCGAACACGGGTCCGGATAGCAGCAATAGTGCTGCAACAATGAGTTTGGTAGACATGATTTCACCTTTCTAAAACCTAATAACTAGAGCCCGCATTCGGCGGGCGGACCGATCCTACGAAAGATGACAGATAGGCGGTCGGTACAGCAGGCCAGGTGGTAGGAACAAATCCGGCAGCAGTGAGCTTGTAGAAGCCGGTTGTACAACTGTCGAGACGACTTGTATCTGAATACCCAGAACCATTATGACGCATGACACGCAACACTCACCGCTTTGATCAGATGAGTCATCGTCGTGGCAGGGCATCAATTCCGGCGACGTCATCTCCGCTGCAGTCGATTCCGCTCCCAGGTCGCAACAATGGGCCGCCGTGGCCACGTTGAGCACAAACACCGCCAGGAGGAGCCCGACTAACAGGCGCTGCAAACCGCCTAATTTTCTAAAGAAGCCCATATGCGTGTTTGACACCAAGAAAATCGTTCGTTCAGAATATTCACTTCAGTGTACTGAAAAATCTGTCCAGCGCTACTCACCATCGGACCATTCGTCGAACTTCGGCAGCGAATCCTGAATATCGAACCAGCTCGCTTTTGAACCAACGAATTCATGATACGTGGGACGTATATCAGAGCCTTCGGCCAAAGCACCCAGAGTCACGTAGATGAATCCAGGATAATCGGCATGCTGCGCAAAAACGGTGCTGCCGCAGACCCGGCAGAATCGGGTGCTCAGTTTGTCCGTCACATTGTAAGAATTAAGTTGATCGGCGCCATCGGTCAGCTTCAGATCCACATCCGAAACTTTGACATATACGCCAAACGCAGAGCCCGTGGTGCGGCGGCAGATGGAACAGTGGCAGACACTGACGTTTGTCGGTCGCGATTCAAACGCAAAACGGACTTGATTGCAGAGACAGCTTCCCGTGAACATGCTTGCGTGCCCACCTAGTCAGGGTCACTGTCGCCCTGATTGCCTTCGGCAACTTCAAGTGCCGCGTCGAGATCTACTTTCTCTTGTTCGATAATCGCTTCCACGTCCGCGGCCTTGTCGAGCGCGTCATGATAAGCCCCTGCGATATCTTCAACACCCTCGTCCGTAGTTTCATCTGAGTCGCCAGACTCACCGCCGCTGCAACCCAACAGAAACAAGCTGCCTATCAATACTGTGTATTTCATTCGTCTCCTCCCTTTGAAGACTAGTTGTCGCCAAGCTTTTCTACGAAGCTCCGTAAGTATTCATTGATTTCGTCGATATTTGCCGTCAGTCGGTGATCCCCGTCCACCAGGTGCAGCGTTGCATGGCAATTACCAGCGAATCGAATACTATTTTCCACCGGTACAATATCATCATGCCAGCCATGCACAATGCAGATCGGCATATCGGGCGCCGCAGGCGTCAGTTTCTCGTAACCCTCCATATAGTACGCGGGAGCCAGGACAAAAAGACCCGCTGCCCCCAGTTCATTCGCGGCCGCCGTCGCAACATGCCCACCCATGCTCGAGCCGACCAGGATCAATATGTCATCGATGTCACGGCACTCGCGAACCAGCTTTTCGACCCGCTCAGTCGGATCCGCAATACCCTGATAGTCAACACTATCCGCAACACAACCCATGCTCCTGACGACTTCAGCCATCGCCCGAATTTTGCTACCCCACGGACCGCTTTCTTGCCCGTGAGAAAAAATCACTGTCGTCATACGAGTATCCCGTCTCCTGAATCGCACAATTCTTCGATATGGCGCACTAATAACCAATCGCGATCCTGACCCCAGGCAACAAATTCCCCCATCCGAATCGTCGGCACGCCCCACGTGCCGGAACTCATCATCGACTCACGATTGGCCTCTATGGGTGAACGCCAATCCTCGCTTTGCATGGCGGCTTTGACGTCGGGCCAGAACAAGCCCGTACGGCCTGTTACTTTGCGCATGCCCACATCGGTTGCAACGTCAATGGCCTCACTCCAGATAGCGAGGCCCGCATTGAGCAGAAAGTCGCGGCCGCGTTTTTCTGACTCTGCGTACTGAAATACTGCGAGGCAGCGCTCGGAGCCCGAGCCTACCGGGTCCACCATTTTACCGAACGGAATTCCCAGGCGTTCTGCTTCGCGCGTCGCATCTCTCGCGATGTAGAGAAGCTTTGCCAGCGGCACTTTCATGCCACGCATTACCATGGGCAATACAGGACGCAATATCAACTCGACTCCGAAGGCATCCGCAATGTCATAGATTCGTTGCAACGACAGAAATGAGTACGGGCTGCGGAATGAATGAAATAGCTCAATCGGCGGCAACTCTCTGGCCGCCACTGGCGGCTTTACAGGCAAAGAGACCTGCGTCGCCTGTCGAATCGATCCGAGCAACGCGTTTGGCGACTCGTTTTGGGCGACGCCAAGTCCATCGAGTCGGTCTGCCAGGTAGTGAAGTCTGTCTATTCCCCAGTACCACTCGCCGCCATAGTGCAACGTCGCGCTATTGTAATGTCCGAGTCGCTTTTGCAGCTGTTGCGATTTCGCGATGACCGTTTCGGCCCCGCCAGCTATGCCGCTGCCGCTTCTTCGCGCAGCCGCCTCCGCATCTCCACGCCAGTATATGGCCAGCGTTTGCAACAACTCCGCGTCGAAGTCCGCGCTGCCGACCCTGGCAGCCGCGGCATCAAGTAGCGCCAGACGGTGCTCGACCGGCGGCGTCGTACCCTTGTCCAGGAAAGGAATACCCAACTCCCGCGCGAGACGCGCGCAGTCCATGGCAGCGTACTCTGCGAGCATCTCGGGTGCAGGTTGATACTCATCACCGCGAGATTCAGAAATATAAAGGCGCAGCTCTATGTCGTAATGTGCGGCAAGACTTGGCAGATAGTGCGCCAGCAAATAGGAATATGGATCATCCAGCTGCAGGAATGCCGATACCACATGACGGTGACCGGCCACGCGCCGGCGCGCCTCGCTCAAACGTCGTTTCAGTCTGCGCCATCGCGGACTCAAAATGGTATTTAGAAAAAGTGACCGTAGCTTGCGCTGAATACTCAAGTCCTGGCACTCAATTCTCGTCCCACATGGAACTGGGTTTCCAGAGTATCTCATCCAATTCCGGCGCCCATCGATATTTGTTCATGTCGACCTTGCCGTTGACGACCGCTACATCCTCATTCGCGAGGCGCGCGCGCTGAGTCTTGAAATGCCGGCTATTCGGGTCAAACGCGCTTTTTCCCGACGACGTGACCACTCGATGCCAAGGCAACTCCATGTCTTTCGGCGTGTGGCGCAGAGCGTAACCAACCTGGCGTGCGCCACGCGGTATGCCCGCAATCTCTGCGATTTGTCCGTAGTTCGCCACACACCCCCGGGGGATGTCCTGAATCGTTTCCCAGATGCGTCGCATGCGCGTTTCACGATCCAGATCCGTCATCTAGCTCAACCCCAATCGTGCCTGGATTTCACGCTTCGCGTCGCGCAGCACCGTGTCACGATCCAGTGTATTCAGTATTTCCGCGACCACTTTCTTGGGCCCGCCCTCGCCCCACGATTTGCCTTCTGCGAGGTACTCTGCCGCGACTTTACCGACCAGATAGGTGCTGTAATACGCGATCGCGCCCTGGGCCCCCGCCGTCACGATAGTCGACAAACCGGCCGTTCCAAGCTTAAGAGCACTCGACACAAAGTGCAGCGCCCAAACAGTACCCATCAAGGCAGCAGATTCGGCAACGATAACCGACACGATCGACCCTGCCTCTTTCTGACTTAAGGGCAGATCGTAGACCTTCGACAAATGCACGACCATGCCTACGTCGATAAAGGCAGCCGCGAATAAATCCGCAACCGGGACAGGATTGAAAGCAACGGCAATGCCTTTCGCAACACAGTATGTGCGGACCAGCTTTTCACCAAGCTCGCGCCTTGCGACAAGAATGCGCCGGCCAACCTGATCGGACAGATCGGATGCGAACAAGCTGGCATTGAGCGCCACCAGCGTCTTGCCCTCGACCTCCAATATCTCCCAGAGCTTTAGTCGTAGCTCTGCAACGTCAGGCAAGCGCGCTCGTTCCGATTGAGATTCATTGCCGTCGGCATCGATCTCGACGACCACCTGCGGTCGCGGCTGTGCCGTGGCTACGATGACATTGTCGGGATCGACTAAGTCGCGTGTTTTTTCGCGAACAGATTGCAACAATGAATCGAGTTCGTCGCGCGTATACAGATCGCTTTTGTTCAATACCAGTAGAACTGGTCGACCTTGCGAGATTACTGCTTGCAACGCATCAAGCTCAGTTTCGGTGATGTCGCCGTCGAGCACGAACATGACGAGATCGGACCTGCCCGCTACCTCCCGGGCAAGTGCCTCGCGATCCTCGCCTCCCGCTTCATCGAGGCCTGGCGTATCGATCAGAAATACGCCGCCCGTTTCGATCTCGGTCCACGCATGCATGGACGAACGCCTGGTTTCACCATGCAACGGGCTTACGGAGAACGCCTCCTCCCCGGTCAGCGCGTTCAGCAGTGACGACTTGCCCGTGCTGACGCGTCCGAATACCGACAGGTGCAGGTGGCCATGTTCCAGCTTTTGCAGCATGGCCTCGACAGCATCGTAGTCATGCGCCAGTGAGTCACGCACGCCATCCGGCAAGCGGGCATCATGCAAGAGTTCACGAAGGCTTTCGCGCGCGAGACTTAGATGTCCGGCACCGTCATCTGCCTCTGGCTCAGTCTTCTTTTTGCTCCATTGCCAGCTTGGCAATGCGGCGAACGCCCGCTTCCAAATGCTCACTGATGCCTTCCTCAAATTCCTTCGCCGCCGCCTCGGGCTCAAGCTTCCCGCGACCCTCCAGTGTTGACACGAGGCTGCGACCCAGCGCGTCGAAAATCAGGCCGTAGGCCACGGCATGGACCAGCCCGCCTGCAACCGTGCCCAGGCCCGGAAACGCTTTGAGCCCGTTGCCCGCCACCGCAAGAGACAACGGTAACGCCCGTCCGGCGCGACTTTGGCTCAGCGTCAGGAACTCCTCAATATCGAGGTCCCTAGGCGCCGCACCATAAACCTTACACAACTCCCGCGTCATCATTGTACCGATGAATCCTTGAATCAGGATATCGGTACCGGGACTCACCGCTGCCATGGCCCCGACAATCGCCTTGCGCGTTGAGTTGCGAATAATCTGTTCCGCTCGCTGGACTCGATACTGACTTTCTGCCACCGCTAGTTTATCCGCCGCAATCTGAAATACCGCGCGCTCCCTGCGAGCATCGAGCGGCTGCGTGTCGTCACCGAGCAGACGATTAATTGCGACAACAAGTACGCCTATATCGGCGTCCCTGCTCCTGCGCGTGGTTTCCTCGCTGCCGTCCGCGCGCCGCTCAACAACGTCCGATTCGCCACCAGCCGTAACCGCAATGACAAAATCACGTTGCAAACGCCCCCCCAGATCGTCTATGTGTTGCAGCAGGCGTTGAATGAGCGCGGCCTGTTCTTCATGACTGAAACGATCTGCTTTATTGAGAACCAGAACGATCGGCTTATCGAAAACGAGCAACGACTTCACCGCCTTGAGTTCGGAGCGCGTTAGATCGCTGTCACAAACGAACAGGACCAGATGCGCTCGCCTGGCTTCCTCCGTTGCGGCCTCGTCAAATCCTTGCTCGTGGCCACCGGTCCCAGGCACGTCAGTGAGCAGAATCTCGTGTCCATCGGCATTGCGCCAGCGAAAATGACGAATGTCTGCGGTCGAACCGCCAACTACATCGATCTGTACATCCGCATCGGGAACCAGGGCTTTGATGAGCGAACTCTTGCCAGAGCTAACCTCACCAAAAAAACACAGGTGAACTGCGCCACTCTCCTGGCGCGCCGCAAGTTCCTTGAGCTCCGCCTGCGCTTCACTGACATCAACTCCAGCCGCCTCGGCCTCACGTAACCTGTCTTTGATGCTGGTTCGCGACAACGGCGCCGCGACCTCGGCAGCAACCACCTTCCTTTTTGCGACGAGGCGCCAGATCAGCCACACGGCCGCCATGGCGAACAGCACCATCGCCGAAAAATAGGCATACAACAGCAGCCGCGGCCCCTCCCTGAGACGGTCCCAGACATTGAGTGCCGACTCAGTAATGAACAGCAGCGCTCCGATCGCAACGACGAAACCAAGTACGACTACAACCGCGATCGCAACACGAATGAATCGATCAAGCTTCATGAGGCGTCCGGATACAAGGCGCGCTGCTACAGTTGCGCTTCTATCCAGCGGTCAAGTTTGGACTCAAGCATCGATAAGGGCATCGCGCCGTCTTTCAGACCCTCGGTTTGGAAGTCC
>JACZTO010000021.1 GCA_022573655.1 Pseudomonadota bacterium | reverse complement strand
CGTGCGGCGGCATCGACGGGTAAAATGCTGTGTCGAAGGAGCGCGAGCGGGCAAACCCGGTGATCACAGCGATCTCATCTTCCGAAAATTCACCGTGCTTGACCAGCAACGTGCTTGTGTTCCAGCTCCGAATCATCGCCAGCCGCCGCTCGGGCTCGGCAATACCCATCGCTTGCATCGCTTCGAGGACCGTGGCGACGAGCTTCAGGTTGTCCCGTGGCGGAAGCTTCAGCCAGCGTGTAATGGCAAGCAGGCCGCCCGGCGCCGTGTGCTGCAGGTATTCCTGAATGGCTTCGACTGTGTAGAGATAACTTGCGTTGAGCGCCTGCATGCCTGAGCCTGAGGCTGCGAACGAATCCAGCAATGCGACTTGTATGAGGTTGTATTGATGCTTGCTTCGTGCGACAAAGCCGCGCGCCTCCTGTGTGTGCAAAGTGATCCTTGCATCGTCATACAAGTGCCCCGCGAAGTCCGCATAAGTGTCCGTTACCAGCCGGGTCATCTGCGGATTCAGCTCCACCGCATCGATTTCACCGGCGCCGTTGTATAGCGCCAGCAGCACGTCGGCACCGCCACCGGCACCCAGGATCAGCACATGAGGATCATCGAGCAATTGATAGGGCAACGCAGCCGTGACATCGCCCATGTAGCCGAGGGCATCGAGATTGCCGTCGAATCGCGTAATCACACTCATACCGTCGCCATCGGAAAAAACGGCAAGTTGCTGCGGCGGTTCAAAAGTCGTGTTGACACTTAAGCCCGGCGCGTAACGAAACGGAATGCGCGGGCTCTCGACCACCGTCAGGAGTCCTAAAGGACTCGACGACACTGCCAAAACGTTGCTATCCACTACCTGCACAGCCTGGTTCAGACCCTTGTATTCGGAGATCCGCAATTCGAGCCAACCCTGTGGCAGGCCAAAGAGAAGGATGGCCAGGCACGCAAGTTGCGTGATGATGAGTGGCTTGCGCACGGCAGAGGCCAAGCCCATCAATGCGGATGCCAGCAGTGCCAGAATGGCCAGCATGATGAGTGCGTGTTGCACCGACAGCAGGAAGAGCAATCCCACCATCGACATGGCGCCAAGTCCTGCGCCCAACAGGTCAAAGAAATAAATACGGTTGATGTAGGGCCGGCGACAGGTGAAAGCGAGACCGATGCAGCAGGCCGCGAAAAAGAACGGCACCGAGAAGACCAGAAAAGTGACGGCGAGATAAATGAACTGGCGTGGGTCCCAGACGAGTTCCAGCGCGTTGAATGGCACTCGTTGTCCCAAAATCAGGCACGCGACCATCGTGATGCTGAACAACAGCGCACTGGCACTGAATGCGAACTCAAACCGCGGCTCGAGAAAGTGCTTGCCGAGCGCGATAAAGGTGCCGCTGGCGCCATAGCCCAGAAGTGCCAGGCTAATGATCATGTAAGCGAAGTGATTCCACTGCACGATCGACAACATGCGCATCAACAGGATTTCGTACGCAATGGCCGCCGCAGAGATCAGTGATGTTGCAAGAAACAGTAGGCGCACGCCGGCGTCGCTTAGCGCTCGCGTGTCAGGGGAACGAAACGAACTGCGGCGATTTGCCGGGTGATGACCTCGTCGTCCGTGGTTCTTTCGAGTAATAGCAACTGCTGGGTCATAAACCGGCCGCCGACCGGAATAATCATTCGGCCACCGACTTTAAGCTGCTGGACCAGCGGAGGAGGTATGTGGCTTGCAGCCGCCGTCACGACGATCGCATCATATGGCGCATGCTCTTCCCAGCCGTGGTATCCGTCACCGAGTTTCGTTGTGACATTGTCATAGCCGAGATGTGCGAGCCGAGCTGACGCCGTGGCGGCGAGTGCTTCGATGATCTCGATGCTGTAAACGTGCGTCACGAGCTTCGCGAGGATCGCTGCCTGGTAACCGGAACCGGTGCCGATTTCCAATACGACAAAGTCATGGTCGGGCTCGATGAGATCAGTCATCAGCGCGACGATGTAGGGTTGCGAGATCGTCTGGCCGTGACCTATGGGCAACGGTCGATTCTCGTACGCGAAGGGTTGTTGGTGAGCAGGTACAAACTGATGGCGTTCGACTGTACCCAGGGACTGCATGACATGTTCGTCCAGCGCCTCTTCGCCGGTGTCGCGGGCAAGCGTTGCGTAATAATGAACCTCATCCACCATGGAAGCTCTCGCCATCGAATAATCCACCTCATCGGCATTCACTGTGAATGCCAGCAAAACGACCCAACAAACTGCAGTTCTCATGCGCTGTGACTAGTGGTCCAACTCCATAGAGCCAACCTTTTGCATGAGGTCCGAAGTGTGACCTTTGATATGAATGGTTTCGCTCATTGTCCTGTCTCCACGAAATTATTCAGTACTACCTTGAAGTATAGACACTGTGGAGCGCGGTGCCTGCCGATATGCATCCGGCTCTGTGCCGTCAGGATTTTCGATAGGGTTCGTGGGTGTAGTACTTAGGTGCGGAGTCGAGCCGGATGTGCAGCCAATAGACACCAAGGCCGGAAGTGCTGAGCCAGACAGGCTGTTTACCGAGTCGACGCTCGAGAGTCGCGCCGACCAGCGTCCACAGCTGATGTTGCTGCTCGTCGGGCGCTCCTCGTGCGAATGTGGAAATTTGTGCATAGGCGGAAAGTGGTCCGCAGGGACACGGGACGACCAGCGTTGCATCACCGCTAATATTTGAGAACTGGACAACTGACGCGCCGGCTTGAGCCGAGGGGAAGTGATTTGCGAATGCGCGTTGGTCGGCGGCAACGCCAACGAGTTGTTCGCTGTCCACGAGAACGAACTCGAAATCCCGACTAAGCGTAGTGCTGGTGACTGGCGGCGTTTCCCAGAAATAGGCGGGAAACGGCGCGTCGGAAAGAATCGATTCGAAAAAACAGACAAATGACCGATCGTTTTGCCACCGAGACACGACGTCAGACCAGGTAAGCGGTTTTTCATCAAAGAGCAATTGATACCGCAAAACACGGCCCTCATGCAGTTGCTTGACTTCGGAGCTGTACATGTTCGTTACACGTCCTTGGCGTTACGCCTGCCGAGAAACCAGACAAGCACGACGAGCACCCCGAAACCGGTATAGATCATGGCGAATACCCACGGCTCAGCCTGGTAAAACAAGACTTGGTGCAGCCAGTGTTCGACGAAGGTTTCCTCATAAGCAGATTGTCCGGCCAAACGACGCAAGTTGTTTTCCCAAATGGTTAGCGGGCAGAGTTGCCCGAGCCAGGCCTGTAGTACGACGATCCCAATCGCAGCCAGATGGGCGATGCGGAAAATACGATTGTGAATCCACGACCACCGGGCTCGCAGTCCGATCAGTATCAGTGCCAAGCCGAATACGACAAACACCACAAATAGGAAGTGAATGACGAGTATTGCGTCCGCGAGCAAGCTGTACAGTCCCGCGTCACTCATTCGCGGCTGACCAAGAGCGTGAATTTTGGGTGCAGTGGGCGGTGCATTGCAGTGCATTGTACTGCAACGAGTCAGTTGCCTTCGCGATGCTGAAATATCGCTATCAGGTCGAACCGAATCGCAGGTATTCTTTGATCTATGACCAAAGCAGATATTCTAATCGTCGGTGCCGGCATAAACGGGCTGGTTGCGGCTAACTATCTGCAGCGTTCGGGATGCAATGTCACGATGATTGAACGTGCGGAGCGCGTCGGCGGCGCTTGCGTCTCTGCAGTCGCGACCGTTGCCGGCCTGACTCAGCATTACGCGTTGGGCGCCTCAGTTCTTGGCCTTATGCAGGACTTCGTGTTCGTGGAAACCGGGCTGTCCAGCCGTTTGCAGACCTTCGTCCCGGAGCACGCGAAGTTTGTTCATTTCCCCGGAGACAGTGAGCCGGCCTGGATTTACCGGGACCCGGTGCAACTCGATCGCGAACTGGCCGACAAATGGGGTGAGAAAGGTGACGTCGCAGCCTTTCGTTCGGACGAGGCGATGGTTGTCCGCTTTTTACAAGATGGCTATGTCAGCGCAACACCGCCGACGATTGCCGACGCGAAACGTGTCCTCGGAGACACGTTAACGGAATTGTGGATCTCAGGGTCGGCAAAGTCCCTGCTGGATCACTACTTCACGAGTGAACGCAGCAAGATGTATATGGCGATGACCGTGACCGAGAGTGGCCCGGTCTCGTTGTGCGATCCGTACTCTGCATTTACGCTGCCACTCATGGATTCCGGGTCTGTTTTTGACGGCTACTATGGCTTTGTCAAAGGCGGCATTTGGCAGATTACTGAGGAACTCGGCAGAATAAACGCAGAACTGGGTGTCAAAACGCATCTGTCCAGCAAGCTCGTCGATGTTGATGCTGCCAAAGGAAGCGTGTTGTACGAGCATTCGGGTAGCGAGCGAAAACTGGAGTTTGACTATCTGATTCTGGGCACCGATCCATTGACGGCGACTCGCCTGGTTGGAACCCCGGAGCAGATCAAGCAAACTGAAGGACAACGATTTCGCGGCAGTAGCGGCAAGCTGAATCTGATGTTCAGCCAACCAGTGCGCTGGAAATACGGTTCAGATGCCAGCGATTCTGATGCGGCCTTTCGATTCATATTTTCGGTTTCCAGTCTGGCTGAGTATGAAGATGCGACGCTTAAGGTCCTGGATACCGATGCCAATTACGTGCCGGGGTACATGCAGATCTACTGTGAAGGAGCGGCAATGCGCCTCCTCAACAGCAGTGAACCTTTCGATCGGCTGTCGGTATTTTTCAAGAACCTGTCACTAAACGAAACTGGCGCTGAGTTACCTGACGTGGAAAATCAAGCCAGGGAAGAAATATTGCAACACATCGAGAATCCACAAGACTGTGTATGGACGCGTTTGTTGACGCCAAGAGACCTGCAACAGCTTTTCCATTTTCCGGGCGGCAATCTCGATCACACGATGTTGACGGGTGGCCAGACATTTTTTGATCGAACCTATGCGGATGATCCTGCGACGAACTTCTATCGTTTCGGGAGTCTGGACAATGTCTATTTGTGCGGCTCGGGTACCTATCCCTGCGGTTCCGTCACAGGCACTCCGGGGTATATGTGCAGCCAGCAATTGCTGCGTCATGCGCAGTAGTGCAGCAACTAGTCAAAAAGAGGCCGCATCCTGGCAATGCCTTCACGAATATCGGCTTCATTGTAATGCGCGAAACACAGGCGCAGGCAATTGTGGAGTTTATCTTTGGTTGAAAAAGTAGCGCCGCCCTGAAAGCCGGTCTCAAGTGCACGTGCTTTATCCCGTAGCGGGGCGGTGTCCACGGAGTCGTCAAATTGTACCCAGAAAAAATACCCGCCATCAGGTCGCGTCCAATTTGCGATGCCGGAGAAATGTTCGTGCAAGGCGGCATCCATCGCTTCCAATCTGCCGCGATACACGCGGCGTAAATTCTCGATATGCGAAGTGAGCGAACCATTGTCGATCGTTTGCCGAACAATGTGAGAGCTGATGTGGTTAATGCTGCCGCCGCTGTTGATAAAGCCGCCGGCCATCAGCCTGGTTCTCAAGTCTGTGGATGTCTGTATCCAACCCAAACGCATTCCGGGTGCCAGGATTTTTGAAAATGAGCCCAGCGACACCACTCTGCCGCTTGCAGTCATGGTGCCGTAAGCAGGTGGTGGCATATCGTAGTAATGCAGCAGTTGATAGACCTCGTCCGCGACGATCAGAAAGTCGTGCTGCGTCGCGAGTTCGACAATCCGCCGACGCCGCGTCTCGGAAGTGCATTGACCACCAGGGTTGTGATAACTCGGAATCGTGTACAGGAACGCCGGCTTGTGAGATTTCAGCTCTCGTTGTATCACGTCATCACACAAGCCATCGTCATCAACCGGGATGCCGACGATGTTGAGGCCATGATCGCGAAATATCTGAAAAGCCAGAAAATAGCTGGGCTCTTCGACGAAAATCGTGTCGCCGGGACGGGCGAAAACCAGCGACGCCAGGTCCAGGCCCTGCGAACTTCCGCCTGTAACGAAGAGCTCATCAGCGGCGACTTCTGCGCCATATCCCTCGGTCAGAAAGGCCGCAAGCGATGCAAGAAATCGCTCATCGCCTTGCGGAACGCCGTAGTTGAGTTCCAACGGTTGAGCATGATCAAAAAAGGACTGGCTTGCCTGCCGCACGAGGTCGACCGGTAACAGGTCGGCAGACGGCTGGCCGATACCCAGGTTAATCGTTCCCGGAGGCGGCGCACCATCAAAGGTTACAGCTCCACTCATTATTCTGCCCGCCTAATTTGTTGCATGATAAATATATTGTCTGACGTTCTCGTGCTTGCCGTCCAGAAAGTTCCGAATGTTGCTGGCCGATATCTTGCGGTTTTCCAATATCGATGCATCAGAATAAAACGCAACATGCGGCGTGAGAATGACATTGCTGCGACCTGTGAATTTCGACGTGCGCAGATCCGGAGACTCGTCGCTCAAAACATCAAGCCCCGCTCCCGAGACCTGTCCTGTGTCGAGTGCTTCCGCCAGGGCAGCCTCATCGACCAGCGCACCGCGTGCGCAGTTGATCAATATGGGGTTCCGGCGCATTTGCCTGAAAGCACTCGCATCGATCAAGTGTTTGTTGTCAGTCGACAGACCACAGTTCAAGCTAATGATGTCGGCTGCAGCAAGCAGCTCCGGCAGTTCACAAAATTGAACATCGAGATCAGTTGCCGCGTCTTCGTCCCGATAGGGGTCATACGCCACAATTGTCATACCGAAGCCACGCGCGCGACGAGCAACAGCCTGCCCGATCTTGCCGAAACCCACGATACCCAGCGTCATGTCCCGCATGCGAGCGAGACCTGTCAATGAATCAAATTGCCACAGATTTTGTCTTTGTACCTGATCGTGATATTCGGCCAGTCGCCGACACAATGCGAGCATCAAAAGGATGACATGATCGGCAACTTCGTCGGTGCAGTATTCGTCGATAGCACAGACACTGATATTGGCGTCTGCCGCCGCTTCCAGATCGATGCTGTCCGAACCCGTCGCCGCAACACAGATGAGCTTGCAGAGCTGCAACTGTTCAATAACCGTTCGAGTCAACGGGGCGTAGTCGGTCAGGACAACATCAGCATCCCGACAGGCGGAAATCAGAAGCTCCTCGTTGCCGTCCCAGGAGTATCCTACGAGTTCAACATCGGCGCCGAGAACCGATTGCTCGACACTCAGGTCGCGGCCCGCAGTTTCCGGAATTTCGGCAACGACGACCCGCGTCATTCTTGCAGCAGTTAACGTGTCGCTCTCTGGTTGTTGTTGCCGTGACGCCATGATTTCCGTTAGCATGCCATTTGGAATGCCAAATGTCGGATAACATGACAACACACACAATCAGCCGGCGTCAACTCATGATAACAAGCGTTACGTTCTCATGAATCTATCCAAACCACCTTACGAGCGCACGCTGTATCCGGAAATCGAACCCTTTAACACAGGCATGTTTCGGGTATCGGAAACTCATGAAATATACTTTGAGGAATGTGGCAACCCGCAGGGCAAGCCGGTCGTTTATTTGCATGGCGGACCTGGATCCGGGTGCAGCGAGGATTTCAGGCGCTATTTTGATCCACAGGCCTACCGCATCGTGTTATTCGATCAACGCGGTTGCGGCCGCTCCAAACCCCATGCCTCGCTGGTCGACAATACCACCTGGCATTTGGTTTCCGATATCGAGGCTCTGCGCGAGCATTGCGCTATCGAAAAATGGCAAGTCTTTGGTGGCTCATGGGGCAGTACGCTCGGTTTAGCTTATGCACAGACTCATCCGGACCGGGTAACGGAACTGGTCATGCGCGGGCTGTTTACGCTGCGCCGGTCCGAGCTGCAGTGGTTTTATCAAGACGGTGCCAGCCATGTGTATCCCGATTTCTGGGAGGGCTACGTGGCGCCTATTCCCCTGGACGAACGCGGCAATCTGATGGCGGCCTATTACAAACGCCTGACAGGTGACGACGAAATCGCCCAGGCCGAATGTGCCCGGGCCTGGGCTCTTTGGGAATTCTCAGGGCTGTCATTGTGGCCCGATCCAAAACGGCACGCCGATGTCGATTCCGATCAGTTCACCCTGGCCTTCGCTCGTATCGAATGCCACTATTTTATCAACGGCGGTTTCTTTGATCCCGATGACCAGATTATTCAGAACCTGCACAAAATCAAACATATCCCCGCCGTGCTAATTCAGGGCCGTTATGACATGTGTACACCGGTACGAACTGCCTGGGATGTTCACAAAGCCTGGCCCGAAGCCGACTTCCGGCTGGTTGGCGACGCTGGCCATGCGAGCAGCGAGCCGGGCATCGTGCACGAATTAATTTGTGCAACAGATCGATTTGCAGTTAGTGTCCCCAAACCACAGTAAAAGGAAAATCATAATGTCTGCGGATTGTCGTTTTAATGCTCACATGTTCGCTGTGCTGTTGGCTGTCGTTCTGGCCGTCCCAGCTGATGCGCAAGACTCCGCTACCAGTGACGAATCAGGGATCGAATATCGCCTGCTCGGGCCGGTCAATGGCGGCCGCGCGTCCCGCGTTGTCGGTATTCCAGGCGACCCGTTAATCTATTACCTGTCGACTGCAGCCGGTGGTGTGTGGAAATCATCCAACGGTGGCATGAGTTGGGAATCTGTATTTGACGACCAGCCGGTCTCGTCGATCGGATCCGTCGCACTGGCGTCGGGCAATCCCAACATCGTCTATGTCGGTTCGGGCGAAGCCAATATTCGCGGCAACGTCGGTGAGGGCAATGGCATTTACCGGTCACTGGATGCCGGTAAGAGTTGGGATCACGTCTGGACAGCCGAGGGTCAGATCGGAACGATTGTCGTCAATCCGCAAAACGATGACGAAATTTTTGCCGCAGTGCTCGGCAGCCCGTTTGGCGCAGGGTCCGAACGCGGTGTTTATCGCAGTACCGACGGCGGCGACTCCTGGGAGCGGGTGCTGTTTGTCGACGCTGACACCGGCGCCTCGGACGTGGCGTTCAACGAATCCAATCCCAACATCCTGTTCGCCGGTATGTGGCAAACCCGGCGCTATCCATGGGACATGGTCAGTGGTGGTCCCGGCAGCGGACTCTATATGTCACGCGATGGGGGCGATACCTGGAAAAAACTGGAGGGCAACGGTCTGCCGGAAGGTATTTGGGGCAAGGTGGGCGTGCGGGTCGCAGCCAGTGATCCCGATCGCGTCTACGCGTTGATTGAGGCAAAGGATGGCGGCCTGTTCCGCTCCGATGACGGCGGCGACAGCTGGGAACACATTAGTGATTCCGCCGGGCTCAAACAACGGGCGTGGTATTACACAACGTTGACGATTGACCCGATAAACGCAGACGTCGTCTGGTTTCCGCAGGTCAGAATGTTGAAAACGATCGACGGCGGCAAGTCAGTACTTGCGGTGAAAAAGGGCGGCTGGGATCATCACGATGTCTGGATCGACCCGACGAACACCAAGCGCATCGCCGAGGCCAGTGATGCCGGTGTGGCCTTGTCACTGGATGGCGGCGAGACCTGGGAACTGGCCCGTATTCCGCTCGGCCAGTTTTATCATCTCTCGGTTGATACGCGCACACCGTACCGCGTGATGGGAAGTCTGCAGGACTTTGGCACCCGGGCGGGTCCGAGCAACAGTCTGCATTCCGGCGGTATTTATCTCGGCGACTGGGCGCCGGTTGGTGGCGGTGAGGCTGGCTTTGTCGTGGCAGACCCGGATGATCCCAATATTGTTTACGCAGGCGAATACTTGGGCTACCTCTCGCGCTACGACGAACGTACGGGCCAGGCACCACATATCGGCATCTATCCGGACAATGGCAGCGGCCACGGCGCCGAAGACTTGCGCCACCGCTTCCAATGGACCGCACCGATCATGATATCGCCACATGACTCCAAGCTGGTGTATCACGCCAGCAACTATCTGCAGCGCACGCGAGACGGCGGACAAACCTGGGACATCATCAGTCCCGACCTGACACGCAACGACAAGAGCAAGCAAAAATGGGCCGGTGGACCCATTACCGGTGACAATACCGGTGTCGAGTTTTACGGTACGATATTTTCAATTGCAGAGTCCCCGCTTGAAAAGGGCGTGCTATGGACCGGCTCGGACGATGGTCTCGTGCACGTAAGCCGCGATGACGGCGAAAACTGGAAAGACGTCACACCATTCTTTGCGCCCAAGTGGGCAACAGTTGTGACCATCGAGGCCTCGCGATTCGATGCCGGCACCGCATACGCGGTGTTCGATGCACATCGACTCGATGACGAGACACCTTCATATATGGAAAACCAGTAACTACGGTCTGACCTGGAGCAGTATTGCCGCCGGTCTCGACTCCGAAATTTACCTGAAGGTCGTGCGGGAAGACACGAAGAAGCAAGGACTGCTGTATCTCGGCACCGAACGCGGTGTGATGGTCTCGCATGACGACGGCGCAAGCTGGCAGTCGCTGCGCCTCAATATGCCAACGGTCGCCATCGCCGATCTGGTCGTAGCCGGCGACGACCTTGTTGTTGGATCTTTGGGTCGCGCCGCGTTTGTGCTCGACGATCTAACGCCTATACGCGAAATGTCGGACGCGATAGCAGATGCCGACGCGCACTTGTTCAAACCACTCGACGCAATACGATGGACTTATGCGTCCGGACCGGAAGGTGGAAGATCCGGGGCTACCGACAATCCTCCCAAAGGTGTGACCTTCACTTACCACCTGGCAGAAGAGCCTGAAGAAGATATATCGCTGGTCATCTTGAACGCGGCAGGCAATGTTGTCAGAACACTGAGTAGCGAGGCCGAAGAGCCCTATCTTGCAGCCGACCATCCCGATGCCAGGCCGGACCAGAAGAACGAGGCTGACCTGTCAAAAAACAGGGGCATGAATCGCGCCTCATGGGACCTGACACACCAGGGCGCGACTCGCGTACCTGGTTCAACAAACGATGCCGGCAACATGAATGTCGGTCCGCAGGTTGCGCCCGGCAGTTACCGCGTGCGCCTGACCGTCAATGGCGAGGATTACGAACAAGCACTGACCGTGTTGCCCGACCCGCGCTCCGATGCATCGATGGAGAATATTCTTGCACAGGTCGCGTTTCTCCTGGAAGTTCGCAATCGGATTACGACCATTGCCGACGATGCGGTACGAATTCGAGAGACGAGGGAGCAACTGGAAGTTCATCAAGTCAGACTGGGCGATGAGCCGCGTGCTTCACGCCTGCTGGAAATGGGGCGAGATGCGTCAGAGGCGTTACGGGAAGTGGAACTCGCCATTTACAGTCCGGATGCGCAAGTCAATTACGATATCCTGGCCGGGCGCCATGGCGGCGCGAAACTGTATTCCCGGTATGGCTGGTTGTACAAAACTGCGCTGGGTCACACCGGCCCGCCGACGCAGGGCATGACGGAAGTAAACGCCAAGTTAACCGTGCTTCATGACGAAAGCATTGCCGAGCTTGAGCGCATACTGAGCGAGGAGATTGCACGGATTAACTCGCTCGCGAGTGAACTGGGTGTCGACTACATCGTTAATTGAGAGTACTGCCAAGCGTTGAAGATGTTGTACCTATGGCTGGTTCTCATTGGCGGGCTCTCGGCGTCGAGCTCCAATGCTGCGGATCAAGTCGACCCACTCGACGGTCTCAACCAGTTGGATGAAATAACGGTCACCGCAACACGTAAAAAGGCCGCTAAACGTGATGTAGCGAAAGCGGTCACGGTAGTGACGGGCAGTGAGTTACAGTCCGGTCTTCCGCAGGTGGCGATGGAGGCGTTGCGGGCGCAGCCGGGGACTTATTTTCAACAGACCACACCGGGTCAGGGTGTTGCGATCATTCGTGGTCTGAAAGGTTCTCAAGTATTGCACCTGGTCGATGGCATGCGTCTCAACAACGCTTTCTTTCGTAATGCACCCAATCAGTACATTGCGCTGGTCAACGTTCTGGGTGGAAGTCGAATAGAAACGGTTCGCGGCACGGCAGCGGCGCTCTACGGTGGCGATGCAATCGGTGGTGTTGTGCAGGTGATTACGCCGATGCCAAAATTTTCGGACCAGACCGCGTCCATTCGTGGCAAGACGTACGGTGCCTGGTCCAGCGGAGATCTTGGCAGGATGTTGTATGCCGAGATCGAGAGCGGCTTTGAAAAAACCGCGTTGCGAGCGGGAGTCGGGTTTCAACGTTACGGCAATCGGCGGACCGGTGCCGGCGAAAGAATTGCGCCGAGCGGTTACGAGTCCAGGTTCGGTGATCTGAAACTGCTAAGCGCGCTCGGCAATCACTTGGAATTAATGCTGTCAGCACAGTACATGGAGCAGCCGTCGACGCCGCGTATCGATGAGCTGGTTGCAGGCTTTGGTCAACAGGAGCCCTCATCAGTCCTCTACCAATTCGAACCCAATCGGCGAGAGTTTTATCACGGCCAGCTTGTTTGGATACCCGATAGCGGCGGCATTGAACGGATTGAATTAAACCTGGCGCAGCAAACCATCACCGACGATCGGCGCACTCAGGAGACGGGGTCGACGATTATCGTCGAGGAGTTCAACAAAAGTCGATTGAATGGAATGACGGCACAAGTCAACTTAATTGCTGGTAATAAACATCAGATAATCTTTGGCGCCGAAGCATACGCTGACACGATAAGCAGTCGCCGTTTTACGATGCCGGTGGATAACGGGACAAGGCAAATGGTGCCGTCACGGTTTCCGAATGGGTCGACAATGGACAGCATAGCCATTTACGTTCAGGACGAGTGGAGTCCGCTCGCAGACTGGGGTGTGACAGGTGGCTTGCGTTACAGTCACTATGCCGTGGTTATTACCGACGAACTGACCGGAGCGCCACTCAAAATTTCGCCTGATGATGTCACGGCGAACTTAGGGTTGCGCTACCACGTCTCACCAATCTTGACGTTGGTTGGCAACATTGGCCGCGGCTTTCGTCCACCGAATATTTTTGATCTTGGAACGCTGGGCAGTCGGCCGGGTAACCGCTTCAATATTGCCAACGTCAATCTCGGGCCGGAATCTGCGCTCGGCATTGATGCCGGATTACGCTGGAAGACCGAACAAGGATTCGGCGAAGTGTTTTTCTTTTATACGGATTACCGAGACAGGATCACCTCGGTGGCGACCGGCGAGCAGACAAGCGAAGGACGAAATATCGTGCGTAACGAGAACGCCGGGAAATCGACACTCTACGGAGTCGAAGCTATTGTGGGTTTTCGCCTGAGTGAGAAACTAACTGGCGAGGCCGTATTGAACTACACGCACGGTGTGCAAATCAGCGCCGACGGTACATCTTCACCTGATGATCGTATTCCGCCGCTAAATGGCCGTGTGTCAACCCAGTATCGGATCAACGATGCGATGTTGTTGCGAACAGACCTGGTGTATGCGGCAAGGCAGGACAGGCTAAGCGCCCGAGATGCGGCCGACCCGCGAATCGATCCGGACGGTTCTGCCGGGTGGGTGGTACTGAACGCGGCCATCGAGATTCGTGGCCATGGCGGTTTTCGGTATGGCATTCGTGGTGCGAACATTTTTGATAAGCATTATCGAGAGCACGGTTCGGGAATAGACGCTATTGGCCGCAGCCTGGGGCTATGGTTTTCATTCGAAATGAATTGAAATGTGTGCAGCCATGATCGTCACTTGACACCGCAACAGACGGCATGGAACATGGTATTCCAAATGGCACATATACGGAATTTACGTAAATATGACAGCCAGTAAATCCGCACCGCTTATCGACAGTGTCTATGCACGCCTGCGCGATTTGATTCTTTCGAACGTATTACGGGCCGGGCAAAAGCTTGTTGACAGAGACCTGGCAGAACAACTGGGCGTCAGCCGGACACCGGTACGCGAAGCATTAGGTCGCTTGACGATGATGGGTCTGGTCGAGGCGCGCAGTCGGCGTGGCTACTACGTGCGGCAATATACGGCAGAACAAATGTCGGATTTATACGAGTTCAGGAAGATTCTTGAAGTGAATGCAGCCAGGCTGGCAGCACAAAACGCTGAGCCTTCGCACCTGCACGAGTTTGAGAATATCCTGATCAAGTCCGAAGCGCTGGCCGCCAACCCAGCGAACCACGCGAAGACCGTTGAACTCGACCTGGAGATTCACGACCTGATCGCCCGGGCAAGTGGCAACGAAGCATTGCACCAGGCCATTCAAAACCTGATGGACAAAGTGAAGTGCTTTATCTGGGTGGACTGGGTCGATGCGTCGGTTGCCGACCCGGTCTCAATCGCTGCCGCGCACCGCGAGCACCAGGGGCTCATTGAAAGGATCATTGCGCAGGACGCGGACGGCGCCGCGGAACAAATAGGTGCGCATATCGACAATGCGCGGGAAGGGCTGGCGGCAATGCTCCAGGCTCGCGATGATCTACGGAGTGTCGTACTGGCAGCAAAAAGGAGTAGGTGCAGCATGGCTGGAGTCGAAGAGCGCGTGGCGCTGGTCACGGGCGGGGGCCGCGGCATAGGTCGTGCAACTGCAGAGCTCCTGGCGTCACGCGGCGCCAAGGTGATGTGTGTCGCCCGCAGCGAGCAGGACCTGGCAGATGTCGGGCTCGAATACTGTGTGGCAGATCTCGGCAGTCCAGAGGGCTGTGCACAAGCGGTAACGGCGGCTGAGCAACGCCTGGGTCCGATTGAGATCCTGGTATGCAACCACGGCATCGGCTC
Organism: Pseudomonadota bacterium; assembly: GCA_022573655.1. GTDB lineage: Bacteria > Pseudomonadota > Gammaproteobacteria > Steroidobacterales > Woeseiaceae > UBA1847. Next base: position 20,254 of record JACZTO010000021.1, on the reverse strand, counting down.
GGCGCATGAGCAAGTCGTCTGGGAACAGCAAGCGGACGTTTGGAGTGAGACGATGCGGATCAATCTTGATGGTCCATTCTATCTCTCGAAGCTCGTAATGCAGAGCATGATCGAACGCCGATTCGGGCGCATCGTGTTTACGAGTTCTACGGCCGGCATGATTGCCGAACCTGCTGGAAGTGCCTATAACAGCTCGAAGCACGGGCTGCTGGGGTTGATGCGCTCGGTCGCGACCGACGGCGGGGCTTTCGGCATTACCTCGAATGCCGTTTTGCCGGGCTGGGTTCGCACGGAGATGGCCGAACGTTCAGCCCGTCAAGAGGCGCAGGACAGGGATATCACCAGCGAACAAGTTTGGGAGGAAAGGGCGGCATTGTATCCGGCAGGCCGCGTTGCCACGCCCCAGGAGGTAGCCGAGATGATCGCATTTCTCGCGTCCGACGAATCGAGCGGCGTAAGTGGTGAGGCGATCAGAGTTGCACTTGGCAGCGTGTATTAGCAGTTGAACAATCTGATACGCTACGAGTGATGAGCCCGCGAGTAACCAAGATGGCCTTGATTGCAGCACTGTTGTTTGGCTGCGTGTCGCACGATGGAATATACCTGCCGGAATGCGTGGCATATGAAGGCAGCAGCATCAAACTCAGCGACGGGCAGTTTGTCTGGGAGAGGTTTACGGACTCGGTCGTTCTGGACGATGCGGGCAATGTTGTCAACCAACATCCCGGCTATCCGTTGCAGGGCAGCTATCGCGTCGCAGGTCAGACGCTGTATCTGGAAACGGCCGCGGGCAAATCGTTGCCGAATATGTATCTCCAACATCACAATAAACGTCATTACCTCTTAACTGCCGAGCAGTTTGCAGCATGGGAACAGACCGGCGAACTTGCTGCCTGTGCCCTGGTGCTTGGCGGAAACTGAGAACCAGCGCACACTTTCCGCTGCGCAATCACGGCTAACCGTAGGCCAGTTCCTTGTAAAGGGGGCCACCATTTGGTCTGCTAAGTGCTTGTTCGTGCAGACAATGTGGGGCCAGCATGAGAGCCTTGAGATGGATGTTCGCCGCTGTAGCTTGTGGCCTGTTTTCGACCGTATTTGCAGCGCAATCGGGCGGCATCACTGTTTCCTATTTCGAGCCGTTGCAACGGCTCAGCATGCGGATGACAGTCGCTTCGACTAGCCAGCAATTCCAGGAAACGGCCCGCATGGGGCTCAGTTTTGACGCACTGGGCAAGACCTTTAATTTTCAGCTCGAGCCGAACAGTGGCTTTCTGTCTCCTGCGGCCCGAAAAGCGCTTCCGGATGACCTCGGGATTTATCGCGGTCACCTCGTGGGCGTCCCGGAATCGTGGGCTCGAATTGTCATATTCGCCGGCACACCAAGAGGCGTCTTCTGGGACGGCCGGCAGATGTATGCGATTGAAGCGCCCGGCGACAGCATCGTATCCGCGGACGAGCCAGTAATTTATCGTCTTGCTGACACGATGATCGAGTCCGGGACCATGAGTTGTGGTACCCAATCCTTTTACGGCAACGGCGCGGCGGTGTACGGCAAAATACTCGGGGAACTCAGTGCGGCCACGGCACAGGGGCCAGGCGCAGTAAAGGAGATCAGTGTGGGCGTGGTCGGCGATTTTGAATTCACGACTGCACAGGGCGGCGATGTGGCTGCCGCCGTAGCGATAAGCACACGTCTCAACATCGTCGATGGCATCTATAGTCAGGAAATCGGCGTACTGATAAACGTTCCGCTTATTGAGACCTATAGCGATGTCTCAGATCCCTTCACGGACGAAACTGATCCGGGTTCTCTACTCAACGAACTCGCATCGTATCGACAGGGTTCGGCGGCTCAAAACAGCCTCGGGCTGACTCATCTGTACACCGGACGGGACCTCGACGGCACCACGGTTGGCATAGCCTTTGAGAACACACTGTGTTCTACGTTCGCCGGTGCCGGGCTTAGCGAAGGAAACGGCACCCCTACCTTCGATGCCCTGGTTGCCGCCCATGAAATCGGCCACAATTTCGGTGCCACGCATGACGGTGTGCCGGGTGTGTGCGAAGCGGAGCCAATGACTTTCATCATGGCGCCCATGCTCAACGGCAGTATGCAGTTTTCCCCGTGCAGCATTGCGATCATGCAGGCAAACGCTGTGGCCGCTTCCTGTGTTTCCGCATTGCCGACAGTTGATATGAGCGTTGCGTTGAGTGGTCAGCCGGCGACAGTTTTTCTTGGCAACAGCCCCGAACTCACAATTGATTTGAGCAACAACGGTGCTTCGCAGGCGACCAATGTTGTGGCAGACATCACGTTGCCCAACAACGTATCTTTCGTCTCGGCAACGGCATCTTCCGGAAGCTGCAGCAACGGCGCCGGTATCGTGAATTGCCAGCTGGGAAATATTCCCGGCGTCACCACGCGCACTGTAACTTTAACTACGACGGCCGCAGCTGTTGGTGTTGGATCGTTCGATGTGACGGTCGCCTCGGACTTCGACGAACGACCCGGCAACAATCAGTCCGCGGTGCAGTTAACTGTCGATCCTGCAGTGGATCTTGTGATCAACAGTCCGTCTCGTGCGACGGTCAATCTCGAGCAAAGCACAACGGTAAGCTCGATACTAAAAAACCAGTCGATAATGGACGCGACGGGCGTGAGTCTGAGTATTTCGCTTAGCCCCGGGATCCAGGCCGATAGCGCAACATGGTCGATCGGATCCTGCACCGTTACTGCACAGCAAGTCGACTGTCAGACGGCAAACTTTGCCAACCAGTCGAGCTCGACCTTTAATATTAGCGTAACGGGGCTGATTGCCGGTGACCGGAGTTTTAGTATGACGCTGTCATCAAACGAAGCAGATGCTGACACGACAAACAACAACTTCACAGTCACGGTTGCAGTGAATGATCCCGATGACGGTGGCGGCGCTCTCGGCCTGCCGTTCCTGTTGTTGCTTGCCTTGGCGGCGTGCGTGACAAGACGGCGTCAACTGCCAGCCGGCTGATGCTTCAGTCGTTCCGTGGTCGGAACGCATCAACGGCGATGATGGGAAGTGACGGAGATTTATCGTCAGTCTTCTTCAATCGCAGCTTGGGGCTCATCAGGCACCATCCATGCTACAAAGATCTGGTAACCCAGTGACAAAATTACGGGGCCAATGAACAGACCAATGATTCCCTGGGTGATTGCGCCGCCGATGGCACCCAGCAGGATAACCAGCATCGGCACCTCAACGCCGCGCCCCAGCAGCATCGGCTTCAGGAACGCATCGCTAAGACTTACGATGATCGAATAGACCAGAAAAATGGTTGCCGGCACTGGATCGGCTACCGAGAACACCCAGACGGCGATCGGGCCAAGAATGAGTATGGGCGGTAGTTGGATGATAGCCAATACCAGGACGACACCCGCCCACAGCCCGGCAGCCGGAACGCCGATTGCAACAAGACCAATGGCGGCCGCCAGCATCTGGATGACAGCAACACCCAACACACCTTTTACAACGCTGCGGACGGTGACAATCGTAAGATCCGTGAGGGCGTGTCCGCGTTCAACGCCTGCGAGGCTTGCGCCGATATTGCGGCTGACCTGATAACCGCCTGCGGCCGAGGTAAGCAGGGCGCCGCCAATAATTATTGAAAACACAATTTGCACAACGGTGACAAGGGCGGTGCCGGTGAACGATACGGCGGAGCGACCCATGTCCTTGATCTCGGGTGCAAATTTATTCAGCGTCGATTCGAGATTGGTGGCCGCACCAGCCCAGACATTGAAGACCTGGTCGCCGATCAGTGGCCAGTCCGCGACCGAGTCTGCTGGTGGTGGGATGCTGAGACTACCGCCTTCAAGCGCGGCCGACAGATGCTTGAGCGCACCGATCGAAGATTCGGCGACCATCCAGGCGGGAACTACGAGAATCGCAAGTCCTGTAAGAATTAGGATCGTTGCTGACAATTTTTCGCGGTCGCCTAGACGCCGCGTGAGGCGGACATGGGCAGGATAGACTGCAACGCTGATAATCAGACCCCACACCGCTATGGTGAGGAACGGCGACATAATCGTAAAACACCACGCAACGAGAAAGACTACCGCACTTATCTGAATAAATGATGCCATCGCATTGGCAAGGAATTTCGGGTCGGCCGATGAACTGTCTGCACTTGTCATGTTGCTACCTTATTTATTTATTGTTACTTGCGTCCTGCCGCAGCATGTCCTTCCATGTTCGCTGGACTAAGGTAAACAGCAGGGCTGTCGACCAGCCGAGGAGTAAGACACCGTTGAGCGCCTCAATACCACTGATTATTCGCCATCCGCCAGCAAGCGTAATGTCGCCATAGCCCAGCGTCGTAAATGTCACGAACGAAAAGTAGGTTGCCTCTTCAAACGAGTCGAGAACATTGTCAGGCAAAAAATACAAGTAGGCTAACGCCCAAACCATAATTTGCAGTGTGTGCAATATCGTCAGGACGACGATGGTGCCTATCAGGATTCGTAACGACTGCGACGGGCGATGCAGGTTAGCCACGTTGGCAAAGCGACGACTAAGGCGGCGCAACCACACAGTAGTGCCGACGGCGTGAATGATTACTGTGATTGCGACTAACAGGACACCCAGAAGGCTATATTTCAACATTGGTTTTTCAGAGTATACATCGGTAGGGCATTTCCCGCGGTTCGCGCGGCTCAACGCCTTGTTCTTCCAGCGTCGCCATCAAATTCGGAAACGGCCTGGCATCGAAGTATGCGTAGGAGACAAAGTCTCCCAATGCCACAACGTCGCCTGCTGTATCGAGCTCAAGCAATGTTTCGATTGCGGCATCATCCTGGCTCATGATGCGCTGGCTTATCCACTTGAGCGAAACATCGTCCCAATAACTTGAAGCGAACTTATCGTAAATGCGTTTCGCGTCAGAAAGCCGGTTTTCAGCACAGGTCTGTCGCAATGTCGCGAGTAGGCGCGTTGACTCCGGTAAGTCGCCGGACCGAATAATACGCAAAAGCTGGGCCGCACCATCAATGTCGCCAGCCCACAGTAATGCACGGTGTGACTGGTATATTATGAACGGGCTGTCGCCTACCCGGTCCAGCGCAGCTTTCGCGAATTCACGAATAAAGGGTTTGTCGTCGCCGATGAGTGAATACGTGATCGAGTTATTAACGACGAGGAAGTCGTAGCCATCACGTTCCTGATAATCCACAATTGCCGCGGCAAGCTCATCATCTTCGTTCAGATCGGCGAGCAGATCCAGTTGCGTCGCCTGTGCTGTTCGATCGTTGGGTCGCTGCCGCAAGTATTCGGTATTAAGGCGCAGTGCCTGCACAAGTCGCATTCTTTGGACCGCTTGCAGTACCCGGGCGCGAAGTTTGCCAACAGGTTCTTGCTCATACTTGATCGCTTTTTCGATTGCATCGTTAAACCGCAGGGCCATTTCTTCTTTTGGTAATTCGACGATGCCGGCCACGATATTGGTCGTTTGCAGTTGTACCTCCCAGAAATTCGCCAACTCCCAATAGGCCAGGGCAAACTGCGGGTCCAGTTCGATGGCTTTTTCAAATGAGTCGCGGGCACTCAGGAAAGTATAGATGTCACCGGTTGACAACGTACTGACACCAAAGGCCAGCCCTTGAAGATAGGCATTGAACGCAGGCACCGAGCGGGTTCCCGACGATACCATCCTCGCCAGTGCCTCCGGATCCATCGCCGTCTTCAGTGCTGTGGCGATTTTAATCGCGACCTCCTCCTGAAGGGCAATAACGTCATCCGGGCTGCGATCATAGTTTTCCGACCAGAGGTGGAAACCGTCACTTGCGCGAATCAGCTGTGCAGTCACGCGAAGACGGTTGCGATCGCGTCTTACCGAGCCTTCGAGCACGTGTGCAACGCCCAGGGCCCTGGCAATCGTCGGAGCATCTTCGCCCGACCCTTTGAACTTGAATGATGAGGTGCGCGCCGCTACAAGCAGATCGGGCGTCCGGGCAAGCGCGTTCAATATTTCTTCGGTCAGGCCGTCGGAAAACCATTCCTGTTCCTGGTCCGACGACATATTAATGAAGGGCAAAACTGCGATTGAGCGCTCATCCGGGCCGCTGACCTCAACGTCCTCGGCTTCTACGAGCGTTGCCTCCTCTGGCTCAGCCACAGGCTCGACATTCGTCTGTCGCTCCCAGAGAAAATAGCCCACCGCGAGGACGAGCGCGCCAATAATAACGAAATCCAGCTTGCGCCCGGTCACGTTGGTTATCGACTGTGAGCGATCGACGTCCTCTTCACGTTTAACGCCTTCGGGTGTGATTTCGTAGGCCCAGGCGAAAAACAGGGCGAGTGGCAGGCCGAGAAGCAACACAACCACAACGGTTTTAAGTACCCATTCGGGGGCGCCGAAATTCTCGAACGCGAATTCAGCGATTTGAGCAAGAAACCAGCCAATGACGGTGTAGGCTAGGCCCACACGGACTACGTTGCGTCGTTGCAGTTCAGCGAATAGGGACATTTCTTCTCATTGTGTTCCGCTGGAAAGCGCATAGTATAGCGACAAACGGCCGTGAAACCTCGTCTCAACTCACGGGCTCAGTCGCATCATCAAAAACGCCATTCCAAAGCTGCCCCGATTCGAGTGGCCGCGTCACTGCTGAGACGTACCCGACTTCCATCGAGCAATGTCATCTCATAGCGATTATGCATCTGCCGGCCAATACTGGCCGAAACAACAAAGTTTGGGTGCACCTGCCAGTCGAATGTCCATTCGAGCGCGTATGCCTCGTACACAAATTGGGAATGATTCGTAAGGGTCTTATCCAGGACGTACCACTCATTGCCATCAGGGCGGATGCGAATATTCGATGTAAACTGAGCGGATACTCGGTAGGCCAGCTGCACAATGGGAAATCCAACCTCAACGGTCCAATCGGGGTGTGGTTTCCAGTGCATGCTGAGCAATGGATAAATTCGATATCTGCCGAAGCGATGATCGCCACAGATACCGTAGCGTAATCGCACCCGATCCGATAAGCGCCTGCCCCAAACGACTGCTGCCAATAATTGCAGGGCATCGGCTGAGAACTCACGATGTCTCGCGACATTGGATGAAGCGGAAAACGCGGGCGCAATGCTGAAACGCAAGCTGCGTTGATCTGTTTGACTCAGCCTGTGAAAAGCAACGAACGTGGTATGTAGATGGCCGTTTGTCTCGGGCTCGAGGCCGGCGACGTTGAAAACGGTGTATCGATGTCCCGCACTGAACATCGGTTTGTCGTCGGCGGAATTGATCGTCAGATCGAAATAGACATTTTCCTGGTCGGTCTCACCGAGGTTCCGCTCGATAGTGGACTTGCTGTGGTTATGAAAACCAATCGAAAGATGCGAATAGGTCGCCGGATCCTGGCAAATATCAACAGCGGCCATGCATTCCGTGATAGAAGCTAGAAGCAGGCAAATGCAGGAAAGGTAATAGCGAACCAGCATGGCGAACCCCACATAGAGGACACATGATACCGACGAAATGAGCACCAGGCGCTAGAAAATCTGTATGCCATTACATTAATATCTCTGCCAATGGCTTCCAAGTTCCTCAGGAAAATCGGCTCGTTGTTTCGTGTGCCAATCATCACGAGCATCCTGCGCTGGTCTTGGCGTCTTTTGCCCGTTCTGGTCATGATGGATATCGGTTATCTAATTGGAATATGGCCGGACTGGGAGCTGTACTCGGAAGGGCCGGTGCAGCGTTCCAGTTTTATTCGCAGTTACGAGTTCGAGCAGCATCGTCACGCAGACTGGCCACGACTGCGCTGGAATCCGGTGCCGATAGCGACGATTCCGCACAGCGTCGTACGCGCAGTCATCGTTGCCGAAGACGCGCGTTTTTATGAACATGAAGGAGTCGATATTGAAGCGCTAAAGGACGCCATGGAATACAACCTGTCCCAAAAGAAACTGATTTATGGCGCCAGTACCATCTCCCAGCAGACCGTCAAGAATATCTTCCTGAGCCCGTCACGGAATCCGTTACGCAAGTGGCATGAGTTGGTTCTGACCATTGGGATGGAAAGAAATCTCTCCAAGGAGCGCATCCTCGAACAATATCTCAACGTCGCGGAGTTCGGCAGGGGCCTGTACGGTGTCGACGCCGCCGCGCGTTATTACTGGGGCATACCGGCATCCGCTCTTACAAGCAGCCAGGCAGTAGAGCTGGCGGCGACATTGCCGTCGCCAACCAGGAACAACCCGAAGACACGCACGCGATCGTTTCAAAATCGTGTAAAAAAGATTCGGCGTTACTTCTAAAGTAAGAATTTCACGCGCTCTTTGCCATGCAAGCGCAGGTCCATGACGATTTTGACAGCGATCAGGATCAACAGCATTGGCAATGGACTGCCGAGGAACATCACGAACGCCGCTCCGAACAAAATCGCAAATTGCATGGTGATGATTCGACCATAGGGCCTGAACATCAGCAGAATCAGACTTGCCCGCTTGTACTCATCGTTGCCAATATAGTTTGTGAAAAAAGATAGCAGGTGACTGAAAAAGATCGCGGCGACGGCAATCAGAAACGAAGGCTCCCACGGGTCGAGCGTCGACGACGCGATGCCCAGCGGTGCGAGTCCGCCCGAGGAGAAGACAAGCAATAGTGACAGGTGACCGAAACAAAACCCGCCGTAATGCACCGTAAAAAAGGGCACCAGGAAAAATTTGATGCTGTTCACGGAAACTCTTGGCATACCTTGGGTCATTGCCGTGCTGACTTCTTTGGGTAGCGATTGACCGCCAGGCAGCGGGAGTCCTTGTAAAATGTTGTCGCTCTGGCAGCAGATCATTCGAAGTACGTTCAGAATCCCGATTACCACACTCTCAGCCCAATAGAGCACTAATATCGTTGCCACATTCCAATCAAACAGCAGAACACCTGCCACCGGGATCAGGTTCGCCAGGATTAATACAAAGGCCGAAGGGCGTTGCTTCATAAGCCAATAGTCTTATGCGATAAGCGCCCGCAGATCCTGCAGGACCTTTTTGATTCTCGCGGTGTGTTCGCCGCCCATTCTCAGCAGGAGCTTCTGGCCACTGGACAACGCTTCGAGGTCCGCGTCAGCAAATTCGTAGAGCACGTGCGGTCGCGACAGACCGACAGGCTCCTCAGGCTCCGGCGTCAGCAACAAATGATCGATGACCTCGACAACACGGTCGTTGAAGTATGTGTTTGGATAGCCGAGTCGCTCATAGGATTTTTGGAACAACGGATAAAAGCGGCGGTACATTTCGGCGACAACTTCGAGGTCGCTGCTGGCGATCAGGTCTACAAGCAAGTCATATCGGCCATAGTTTTCGGAGCTCAGGTAGAGCTGTCCTATGCCGCCCGATGTGTCCACGACAAATGCATCCGGGAGTCGGCCGACGGGTCGGATTTTCTCCGACACATGGCTGCGAGTCAGGTTGTCCACCGTGGCCACGAATTTGTCGACTAGCGCCTCGTTTACGAGTAATCGGCCGACGTCGACGCCGAAGATGTCGGTCAGTGCGAGCAGGAAGTATGCGTCACTGTCATCAAGCGGCGGTAACGGCACGAGTTCTTTGTTGCTGGGCCCTGATGAGGTCAACGGTTCAATCGGATGGTCAGGCTCGCCAGAAGTGGCTTGCTCTTCGACTTCCGGCTCGTGATGCATAACAACAGGCGTGTCGGCTGACGGACGAATGTCGTCCCAGAAAAACATGAATGCGCCAATCAGGCCGATGGTCAGCACGATAAAAACCAGCAGTTTCACATCGGGGTCATTCACAGTAATTTCCTAACTCGCTAAGTTGTCTCTGCAATTGCCTGGTACGGCTCTAGCCCCAGCTTGGCGCGTTCATCGTTAGCTCGCTTTTCGAGTATCGCCCCGAGTTTCTGAAATTCCGAATTTTCTTTCATGCGCTCGAAGATGGGCGAGTCAAAATACAGTACGCCAACAGCATTGTTATCGACGATTTTCCGTACGCGCCGAAGAACCTCCTCGTCTGTTCCTGTCAATGCAGCTAGCTCCGCCTCGCTATACCACAGCAAGGTGTTGTTGCCGCCGGCGGATCGTTGACGCCGTAATGATTCTGCCCTGGCTTGTGTCAATTGTTCGAATTCCTTTTCTTTGCCGATCTGTAGATAGGAGAATGCCAACGGCGCCATGAAATCGCTTTGTGAGCCATCCGGCCTGTCAAAATGATTCAATAGCGCGTCGAGATTGTCGAAATGGTGTTCCGCGTAGGCAACGGCGTCTTCATAGGCCCCGGCGTTCATGTGATAGTAGAGTGCCGTATTCAAAACGAAGTTAAAATCAATCACCGGTGAAAGCGTGTCCACCAATGTGCTTGCCTCGTCATTTCGTCGAAGGACGCCAAGTGCAGTTATCTTCCATACGGGGCGGCCTGTCTCGACGATGGTTTCGAATTCGCCGATCTGACTTAGCGCAAACGAGTACCAGAATGAGCTAATGCTACGCGACGGATTTTCCTCGTAGACTCGCCGGAGATGCCTGATAGCGCGGGCAGTCTCACCCTGTTCTACAGCGACGGTTCCCCATGCTTGGTGGACGTTCGTCGATTCTCCGGCAATTCTCTCAACGCGGCCAATTAGCGAATTTGCGAGATCAAAATCTCGTGTACGTAGGTATTCATCGGTCAGATTGTTGAACGCCGGACCATACATTGGATCGCGTTCCACGATCGATTCCATTAATGAGCGTGATTCATCGTTCCGACCAGCATAAGCGTAGTTATTCGCCAGCCAGAGGCGTGTATTGTTGAGATTCGGATTCAGAGTCAACGCGTATTCATAAGCGGCATTGATCTGGTCTCGAGTTGTGGTCCCCTCTGACTCCATTATCAAACCCGATACCGCGTGCGCTTCTGCCAGGGTGTCAGCAAGCGCGATCGCTTTGTCAATGAGGGGGCGTGCGATTGCGACTGCTTCGGCCTCAGGAATGTCGCCATAGGAGCCGATGCCGTCGGACAGCAGAATCATCACCAGGGCCTTTTGTACGAGTGCAGGTGCGTATTTACCGTCGATGTCCAGTGCCTTATCGAGCAACCGCAATGCCTCAAGCATTTCTTCTTTGTCGCGACTGTAAATTTTTTGCCGTGCGACCAGGTACAAATCGTATGCTTCGATTGACGTTTCACTCGTCTCCTGGACCTTGGTGGCAACCAGTTCCGTTCGCAGCGCGCTGCTGATTGCCGCTGCGATCTCGTCCTGCACTGCGAATATATCTGTAAGTTCCCTGTCGTAGGATTCCGAGTACATGTGAAAGCCGGTCGTCGCGTTGATGAGCTGCGCCGTGACGCGAATGCGATTGCCGGCCTTGCGCACCGAACCTTCAAGAATGTGTGTGACATTCAGAATTTCACCGATCTCGCGCAAGTCTCTGTTCTGTCCCTTGAACGCAAACGATGAAGTCCGTCCCGCGACCTGCAAACCCGGGATCTGCGCCAGGACATTGAGTAGCTCCTCGGACAGGCCATCGGCAAAATATTCCTGGTCACCCTCGGGCGACAGGTCCTCGAATGCCAGCACGGCGATGGACTTTCCTGCATCAACAGTAGACAGGGGACTGGTTTCGGGAGTCGTTTGCACAGCTGAATCAAAGAACATTCGATCAGCCGCCACGAAAAGCAGCAGGGCGACAACCAAAGCGATCGTTACCTGGTCCAGTTTCTTGCCGGTCTCGCGGGTTACCGACTGCGAACGGTCGACGTCCTTCTCGCGCTTGATCCCTTCGGGCGTTATTTCATAAGCCCAGGAGAACAACAGCGTCAGCGGCAGACCAAGAGCGAACACGAGCAAGAAGACTTTGATCACCCACGAGGGGGCCTCAATCGCCTCGAGCACCAGCTGCGAGATCTGCAGCACCACCCACGCAGCGATGAGGTAAGCCAACGCCGCACGAAAAACGTTGCGACGTTGCAGTTCCGCGAATAGTCCCATTTGCTTCTTTTTCTAGCGCAGAAAGTAGGCATGATACCGGCAATTGATCGCAAAAATGCTACGATTTATCAAAGATGTAACAATGTCAGGCAGATTCAAATATAAAGCAGTAGGGGCGGGCCCACGAATTGGGCTTTTTTAACGAATTAAGTTGACGGCGGTAAATCTATTGCAGTGACGGAAAACCGATGGCTTTAACCAAGTCCAGGTAGCGTGGATCATCATGCCAGTCATTCAGCGAACGATTAACCTGCAGGAAAATCATTTCCCTGGCCCTGGCGTCCACCGCACGTTGAAGAAAGACAAAGCCGTTGTCGACATCGCCCGCGGCGAAATACACTTCGGCCAGTAATGCCGGCGAGAAGTATTCCCTCAAAGCTATGGCTTCGAGTTCCGCCAACAGTTCGCTTGCTTCCGTGTCGCGACCTGACAGAAAATAGACAATCGCAAGCCTGGACAGTTGTGATGGCAAGCGACCCCGATCCTCAAGGTCCGACTCGAAAACTCCGATTGCGCCTTGTGTATCTCCGAGCGCATGCGTGGCCCAGCCGAGCACTGCGGGGGCATCTGGATGGTTTCCCGCAAGCACTGCTTCCTCAAGCGCTCTTTCATACTGACCCGCACTCAAAAATCGCCACGCCGCATTGACTCGAACGTAAATATCGTCAGGTTGCGCCTGTATCCTGCGTTCGATCAACTCGATCGCTTCCACATGTCTTCCCTGGGAGCCAAGGAACAGTGCATAGCCGAGCACATTGAGAGGATCGAGTTGCAGCGTCTTTTTATACTCACGTTCGGCCGCATCGAAGTCCCAGTCATACCAGGTCAGGATGTCTGCGTAGAGTGTGCGCGCATCAGCCAGATCGCTGTCCAGCGCAAGAGCATTCAGCGCGGCCTCTTTTGCCTGCGGATAGACTTCACGGGGTGGCACGTTTCCATAACTGGTGCCAAGGAAACTGTAGGCCCAGCCAAGTGACGCGAACGCTTCGGCGAACTCCGGGTCCAGAGTTGTCGCCCGCTCAAGATTCGCGACCGCAAGTTCAAGATCGTCGGGCGTCTGCCTGAACGTATGATAACGACCCAGGAGGTACGCGGAGTAGGCGTCCAGACTGCCGGTCGGCAGTTGCACGGGTTCGGGCTCGGCATCTCTCATGTACTCGAGCTGCATTGCCTCTGCGATTCGCGTGGCTACCTCTTCCTGGATTGAAAATATGTTCTGTACCGACAGCGTGCTGTCGAAATTATCCGCCCACAAATGTTGATCTGACTGCGCGTCGATCAGCTGAACCGTGATTCGTACCCGGTCTCCGTCGATACGAACGCTGCCTTCGATGATGGCGCTGACGCCAAGCCGCTCGGCAATCTCCGGTATACCGAGGTCAGTGTAGCGGTAGGGCGCGACGGAAGTGCGCGACGAGATATCCAGGCCGCCTATGTCGGTTAAGCGGGACAGTAGTTCTTCCTGCATTCCGTCGGCGAAGTAGCCGTAGTCTTGAGAGGCGCTTAAGTCTGCGAATGGCAGGACGGCGATGGAATTCTCTGATGGCGCGGGTGGCGAATCATCTTGCAGATTGTTGAAGAACAGGAGCGCTGTGACAGCGACCAGTGCCGCGCCGATAAAGCCATATTTGGTTTTGTTGCCGCTCGGTGCCTCGCCAACCGGCTTGACCTCACAAATCATGCGATAGCCGCGGCCCCGTACCGACGAAAAGTAACGCGGATTCTGACTGTCTTCGCCGAGTGCCTGTCGCAGCAGGCGAACGCGTTGCGCGAGAGTCTCATCACTAACGACCACGTCGTTCCAGACCTCGGTGATTAATTCATCTTTGCTGACTCTGTGGGGTGCGTGGCGGATGAGAACGGCGAATAGCCGAAATGATAGTTCTGGCAGATCGATCGCCTGTTTCGCCCGGCTTACCGTCTCGCGACCGAGGTCAACCTGCAGATCAAGGACGCGGAATCGGCCTTGAAGATCGTCAACCGAGTCATCTGTCATCGTGGCGACGCGTCATATGATCGGTGTAAGTTAATGATAATCATAAAGAAAAAAGTCATTCAGCAAACATTCATCGTTCTTAAGCGAAGCTTCATCGAGTTTACTGGCAATTGGACTACCTTGCCGGCCATCGAGTTTCATCTACCTAAAGAGAGGATACCAATGAAGATTCGAAAAGACGCGGCAACGGCCGCATTACTAATGCTGCTCGCCGCGCCTGTAGGCGCCCAGGCGGGTGGATTTTACGTCGGCGCCAGCATCGGTCAGGCAGAACTGAGCGAAGATTTTGATGGGCTGGTTATCGATGAGAATAGCACCGCATATCGACTTGTTGCGGGGTGGAGTTTTAACGATTACTTCTCGCTTGAGGGTGGCTACCATAATTTCGGCGACTTCGAGCAAGTCTTTGATGACTTGGGCACGCCGGTCACGGTGAGTCTCAGCGCCGACGGATTTACGCTGGGTGCCGTAGGCAGCGTTCCCCTGACCGACCGATTCTCCTTGATGGGTCGTGCCGGTTGGTATTTCTGGGACGGCGATGCGGAAGTCAACAATGTCAGCCAGGCGACCCCTGAAGACAGCAACCTTTTTCTTGGTGCTGGAATAACATTCGATGTCACCGAGCGCTTTCAATTGACAGGCGATTGGACTCGTTACGAACTGCAAGACACCGTAAGCGGTGTATTCTCAGTTGGGCTGCAGTATCAATTCTAGCTAATCCTGAGGGTCGGACCGGTACGCTCTGAAGCGTATCGGTACGACCTGTTTTTTTGGCCTACAAGGGCTCGATTAAATCCAGGTCTGCTGTCATTAAGACGCCTGTCAGTTCGGTCATGGTTGTCGCCTGGCTTCGGAACAGTTCCTTGTTCCAACGACTGATATCCGCGTCACTGCTCCAGTAGTGGCCCAGGAATCCGCCAAGACCGAAGCCTGGAACGTCCAGGCAATGCCACACATTGCAGCGCCTGAGCGGTTCGCCTTCCGTCCCGGTATCGCGAGTTCCCAGCGCGCCGACTCCCCACCACACTTGCTGCAGGCCGCCGTTCTTGCCGGGCCGTTCTGGCACAGCCACCTGTGCGCGAGACCAACCGTATTTCTGGACGGCTGCAATCGCCGCGTCGATAAGCAGCGGATTGTTTCGCGACCAGAGATAAGACTGCTCGGCGAGCCCGGTTGGCTCCACTTTGCCGTCAACTTCGCGATAGTCCATTTCGCCAAGGTGTTCGGCCTGTATCAGGCCGACAATTTTATCCTTCGCCTCCGGAAAGCGATTCAGCCACGTTGCGTCACCGTGCGCGATTTCCATTCCCGGCATGTAATGGCGACAATCGAGATAAATTACCAAGGTTCTCGGACGATGTTCTTGCGGAATATGCGAGAAGTACTTGACGATGGCCAGCAACCCGAGCGCACCGTTGTCTTGCGTGATCGACGGTCCGTCAGTGTGGTTGACGAGCACGATTTGTTCATCATCCGGCGTGCCGTAGTCCTTGCCGGGAAGGTACGCGATGAGTTGATAGGCCTCGGACGGTTGCAACGTTGCTTCGAGTCTTAACGTTCCGGTCTTGCCCGCTTTTGCATCGGCAATAACCTTGGCACCATCTTCCCGCGCTAACACAAGCGTGGGCGAGTCGTACAAGGATGGCACGGGAAAAGAGTAAATGCCTTTTGTGCGCTCATAAGCCATGTCATAAACGATGACTGCACCTGCGGCGTCACCCTCCTGCGGAATTCGCTCTAGCCGCTGAGCCAGTTGCCACCAGATATCGAAAGTGAAACTGAATTCGGGTTTGACCACCTCGAAAGGTGCCGGATAGGTGTCGGCGTCGGTCGCGTATTCGTAATCGTTAAATGTATAGTTGATGAGGTAATCGTCATCGTATGGCGGCTCTGGGTGTGGTCTCGTCGGAATGACGACGATCTTGCCTGCGATCGAGTCCGGCGGATTGTCATGATCGTAGTAGATTAATTCGGCCGTGACGCCATCCGGACCTGTCGATCCGGAATAAGCTCCGTAGTTGGCGACGCGAACAGCGGCACCGTCGGATTGCAGTGACCAATCTGTCGGGTCGTCCGAGGTGTCCCAGCGTTTGAACGACCAGCGATTCTTCATGACATCGACGACACCGTAGCCCGTTAACTCTTCCTCGAGAAATGCCATGTAGTTGAGCCACTCGGGGCTGCCGGTAAGCGTCGGCAGATTATCGTTCTTAACCGAGGCCCACTCGTAGGCTTCCTCGGCGGTCACAATCCAGTTGGGATCAAGATTCGTAAACTTGTCAGCGAACGGAGTCTCGGTGTTCGAACAAGCTGCAAGGACCAGCACAGCCAGAAATAGCGTCGTTGAATGTTTCATCGTTCCCCCGTTTCGCGGGACTAAGTTGATTTAGTTCGTTATGCTAAGGATGAGGAATAGAAATGAAAAAAGAAAGAGCAATTGAATATCCGGGTGAGCGAGCCAACGTGTCATGGCATGGCAGGCATTGTATTCACATAGGCGAATGTGGTCGCGCGAAAGGCGAGCTGTTCGTTGGCGGACGACAACCGTGGTGCCAACCTGACCTTGCGGCAGACGATGAGGTGGAAGATGTCGTTCTGCGTTGCCCTACAGGCGCGTTGTCGGTGGCCCATGCCGATGGCACACGTCCGGAGCAGGCAGATGACGAAAACACTGTGCATGTTGCGTACAACGGACCGCTATTTGTTCGCGGCGATCTTGAAATCGAAGGCGCGCCCAAGCAGGCGCCCGGGCTGAAATTTCGTGCAGCGCTGTGTCGCTGTGGAAAATCGAAGAACAAGCCATTTTGTGACAATGCTCATTTAGAGGACGGATTTGTCGACTATGGCGCCGTCGGGGAAACAGGCGACCCGGAGGCCTCGTCCGGTGGAACTCTGCAAATCAAGGCCGCGCCGAATGGTCCGCTATTGCTCAACGGTAACGTCAAGATTACGGGCAGCTCCGGTCGCCGGTCGTGGCAGGGAAACAGGACGGCGCTGTGCCGCTGCGGGGCTTCCAAAAACAAGCCGTTTTGTGACGGTCAACACAAAAAAATCGGCTTCGATGGTTCTTTTGCATAAGGTGTTGAATTCTTGGACATAGAGAAGATTCGTAAAGAGACTCCCGGATGCGATGGCATGGTGCACCTGAACAATGCCGGCGCGGCTTTGATGCCTGCCGGAGTGGTTGGTGCCATCGCTCACTATCTCAATATTGAAACCAAGTTCGGTGGCTATGAGGCGCAGGATGGACGCCGCAACGCGATAGAGAAGGCCTATAAATCAGTAGCGCAAATCATAGGTGCACAGGCCAGGAATATTGCGTTCATGGAAAATGCAACGGTAGCGTTCATGCAGGCAGTCTCCGCCATTCCTTTCGAGCGCAACGACACCATACTGACGACGTGCAATGACTATGCGTCTAATCAAATTCAGTTCCTATCCCTGCAAAAACGGCTCGGCGTACAGGTAATACGGGCGCCGGACCAGGCGGCAGGTGGTGTGGACGTGGCGGTCATGTCTGACCTGATTGACAAACACAAGCCTAAGTTGGTTTGCGTTACCCATGTGCCAACAAACTCCGGCCTTGAGCAGGATGTCAAAGCTATTGGCGACATCTGCCGCAGCGTTGGCACCATTTACCTGGTTGATGCCTGCCAGTCGGTTGGTCAGATGCCTGTCGATGTTGTGGACATCGGCTGCGATTTCCTGTCAGCTACATCACGCAAGTTCTTACGTGGCCCGCGTGGTTCAGGTTTTCTCTACGTGTCGAACAGACTGCTGGAGCAAGGTCTTGAACCGCTTTTTATCGACATGAGAGGCGCAAGCTGGACCGGCCCGGACAGCTACCAGGCTGTTGACAGTGCGAAGCGCTTTGAGACTTGGGAATTTGCCTGGGCGAATGTGCTTGGCACCGCATCAGCAGCTGCTTACGCGAGCGATGTCGGCCTGGAAACGATTCGCCTTCGTGTACAGAACTTGGTGCGTCGACTTCGGGAGGGACTTGCCAGGATCAACAAAGTAACAGTGTTGGGTGGCAACGAAGAACTCTGTGGAATTGTGACTGTTACGATTGACGGGGTTGATCCGTTCAAGGTGGTCGCCGCTTTGCGCGTCCAGGGAGTGAACACATCAGCGCAGGGGCGGGAGTATGCAGTGATTGACTACGATAACAAGAACGTTACCGGGGCGTTGCGTCTGTCGCCACACTACTACAACACCGAGATTGAAATTGATCAGGCGGTATCGGCGGTCAGACGGATCGTTAGATAGCTAGCGGAGACAGTCATGGTTGGAATCCGATTTTTTGCGGTGGCCCTGATCACGGTCATTTCAGTATTTGCCAGCGTTGACGCGCAAGCCGCGGAGAAAAAGGCGCTGGTTGGGGGTCGATTGATCGACGGTCTGCTCGGGCCACCAATCGCGAACAGCGTCATTCTTGTCGAAGGTGAATCGATCGTGGCGGTCGGCACGACCGCGACGCTGGAAGTACCGGCAGACTACGAGGTGATCTCTACCGAAGGCATGTCCGTACTTCCCGGTCTCTGGGACATGCATGTCCATCTCATGATCAACGGTCACTCAGACTACGACCATTGGGATAAGACATACCCGGACCGCTTCGCGAGCGAAATCATGCCCGCATCGGCTGAGCAGCTACTGCTTGCCGGCGTAACGACTGCGCGGGATCTGGGTGCGCCGCTGGGTGATTCCCTTGTGGTTCGGGAGAGAATCGCAAGTGGGGAAATTCCGGGCCCACGATTGTTCATATCCGGTCCTTTCATCCAACATGTTCCATACCTTGATACCGAATCGTTTCGCTGGGGAGTAAGCGGTGTGCGCGACGCGCGTGCCAAGGTGAAAATGCTTGCGGAAGCGGGTGTCGATGTCATCAAGCTGATCGATCAGGATGAGATGACGTTCGAAGAGGCCGAAGCGGTTGTTGACGAGGCTCACAAATATGGCCTTCCTGTCGTTGCACATTCACATAGGCCCGACGAAATCCGTCGCGGGCTCGAGATTGGCGTCGACAATTTCGAGCATACGGGTTTGGCCGCGGCGCCGGGTTATCCGGACGACATCATGGAACTGTTAAAGGAGCGTACTGCTACAGGACGAGTACGCGGCGGACCACTTTACTGGACGCCGACGGTGGAAGGGCTCTGGAATTACGATCAGGTGATCGCCAACCCGGAGCACCTTGATAACGATTGTTGGCATCGCGGGCTTAAGCCCGACACGATCGCCGATATCAAGCAGTCGATACAGCATCCGAAAGAATTGCTGTACTTCGACCTGACGCCAAAGCGTAAGCCGACGCTGATCAACAAGATCAAACAACTTCGCGAAGCCGGTGTCGTCTTATTGATTGGTACGGATAGCGGCATTCCGATGAAATTTCATTGCCAGTCCACCTGGAACGAACTCGAAGTCTGGGTCAACGTCATGGGCATTCCGGCGATGGAGACGATACGTGCGGCGACGTACTGGCCTGCCAAGATGATGAAGGTCTCGGACAAGTGGGGCACAGTCACGACGGGTAAGTACGCGGACATTATTGCCGTTCGCGGCGATGTTCTAAAGCACATCAACTTGTTGCAGCGCGTCGACTTCGTAATGAAAGGCGGGATTGTCTACAAGCAGAACGGGCAGGTGCTCGAGCAATAAACATCATCGGTTCTCAGCAATTTTCATTCAGCAGCTTTAGCCAGGTGTAATCCCTCAAGCGCAGCTTGTGTATCGATTATGAGCGTGTGCTCACCGCCGGAGTCGACATAGGATAATTGAACCTGCCTGGGAGACGGCGACAACGGAAAGAAAATGTCGAGAGTTTTTTCCTCGTCTTTTTGCAGGGCTCCCGGGGCAGCATGTGATTCAGGTTCGATTGTTCGAACTATTTACATGCGCCAACACTAATTGACCTGCTGCCGGCGTGCCTGATGGTGGCCTGATTAAATTCTGATGATTTATCCTACAAACGCTTTGGGTCGATAGGGGCCGGCACCTGGTTACGACGTTCCAGGGTGACTAACGGTCCGCGGCTGAGCTTTGCCATGCGGCGAGATCCGTCTACCTGGATCCACACCTCGTCAAGGCCGGCGTGCTCCGATTCGATCGAGGCGTTGCCGATCATTTTCTCGAGTCCCCACGACCAACTCGAACAATTGACAATGCCGATGGCAACAGCGCCGTCATCTGCGCCGCCAAAGATATCCGCGCCATCGTCAGGCGGATTTTTCTCATCCATCTCAAAACTGCGCAGCGTAAATCGATGGCCGCTGTTTTTCTGCTCCCTGAGAGCCTCTC
>JACZTO010000053.1 GCA_022573655.1 Pseudomonadota bacterium | reverse complement strand
TACAAATCGATCATGGTTTCCTCGGGCAATTGCGAATCGATCGCCTGCCAAAGTATCAGTATTTCCCGCTTGGCACTAGAATATCGCCGTCAGCGCGAGATGCCTGACTTACTTTCTCGGGAAACCATGCTTTGATATTGATTGACAAGTACACGTCGCATTTCGCATGCGCGGGCTCGCTGTTGCTATTTATCGTTTCTGCTTCTCATGGACAGGAGCAGGATGCAGCCGAACAACAAGATGACGAATTATCGATGATCACGGTCGTCGGTCGCCGCGTTGCCAATGAGTTCCCAGCCAGCACCTACGATTCGGTAACGACCTTACTCCGCTACGATCCCCAACTCGATCTTCAATCGAGAGGGCTCGCTGAAAGTCAGGCCGATATTTCAGTTCGTGGTGGACTTTTTGAGAATACGGGTTTTAAGGTCGGTGCAGTCACTATTTTCGACCCGCAAACGGGACACTATTTTGCCGACCTGCCGATCGATCCCGGCGCGATGTCCCCGCCCGAGATTCTGACAGGCATTGAAAATTCTGTTCATGGTTTCAATTCTGCGATCGCGACGGTCAATTACAGACTTACAGAGCTGATCGACCATCGTGAGATTACGCTTGGCATCGGCAGCGACGACCTTCGATTGGGCAGGATGCGTATTGGCCAGGTTTTACGCGATTCCGGAGAATCTGTGACTGGAATCGAATTCTCGTATTCCGGCTCTCAGGGCGATGGCAGCCTGCCGAATGGCGATTATGATTTCCAGCGTTTTTTCGCTCGCGCACAACACCGCAATGCCGACAGCCAGACAGACCTTGTAATTGCCTATCAGGACAAGTTCTACGGGTGGCCAGGAGCATACACCGGTTTCTCGTCATTGGCGGAAACCGATCACACGAAGACCAAACTACTCGTCATTAATCATCTCCGAAACTACTCAAGTGACACCTGGTGGGAGCTCGGCGCGGTTTATCGGCAGCTAACGGACGATTATGATTTTGATCGCACGACAATAGAGTCCGGAGTACCCGGTTCTTTCGACCATGAAACCAAGGCCTATGCCGTCGGCATTCAGGGCGCTTTGCGTCTCGGCACATGGCAGTGGCGCTACGGGGGACAAGTAACGGCAGATAAGTTAGTGCGGTCGACAGACCTGACCAATGGCCGATTCAATTCGCGCAGTTACACCACTGTCAGCATTGTGCCGACGCGATATTGGACAACTGGCAGCGGCAACCTAGTGCGGCTGCGGGTCGGTGCTACGGCCGATTTGTCGAATCGAGACAGCGACGCGTTGTTACCCCTCATCGGCCTGTCATTTGAACAATTCGTCGCTGGCGGAACAAACATATATCAGATTGAGTATTCGGCAGCCTCCCAAGTCCCGGGCTATACAGTTCTTAACTCTCGCGAGTCGGGCCTGTTCGGCGGCAACCCCGATCTCGGACGTGAACGGGCTAATTCACTTGAGTTCACGGTGAAACGAGAAACTCGGGCATCACAAGGCAGCGCCACCGTGTTTGTCCGAAGAGATAAGAGATTGGTGGACTGGACCTTCCTGAGCGGAGCACCGTTCGCGCGGCAGGCAAACGCTGTTGACCTCGATGTGGTTGGTTTCGAGTTGTTATGGGCTCGTCAATGGGAGAAAACTTATTGGACTGCTGGCTACACCTATCTTGACAAGAACTCGGACTACGGTACCGCGGCAGTGGACGCGAGTTTCTATGCTCTGAACTTCGCAAAGCACCGTCTGGCAACAGGACTGATCTATCGCGCGAATGATCGCCTGGAGTTCCGACTGGATGGCGAACTGCGCAAGCAGGAGGAAAACGTGCTGCGCAGCGGTGACCCCGAAGCATTTATTGCATCAGCGTCCATTGGGTGGCAATTTGGCGTAGCGCAAGGTTTTCGACTGGATTTGGTTATCGATAATATTACGAACAGCAATTTCGAAGAGTTTCCCGGAACGCCAGCCGCGCGCCGGCAAGTAAGCCTGCAATCACGCTTTTCGTGGTAGACGCCTGAGATAACGATTCAGCTTGCCGAACAATTCAGATCAGATCGTGCCGATCGAAAAAATCTTCGAGATCATTGGCATCGGCCAGCCGCAGGCCCATGGCCACAAAGCGTTCCAGATCGTCCGGCTGCGGCATAGAATAATAATGACCCTCGGCTATCTGCGGGAACGCTGCCAATGTCTCACCCGCCGAAATCTTCCTCATGGCATCGACCATCACGCGGCAGCCATCCGGGTAAAGCTCCAGTACATTGGCGAGATAGGACCAGTCTGTGCGAACGGGGGTTCTGGATAGACCGATTATCGGCCCGGTATCGATCGTCCCATCAACAATAGTGTGCAAGGTACAGCCGATTTCTTCTTCTTCGCGCAGCATCGCCCAGAAGGTCGCCATAACACCCTGGTATTGTGGCAGCAAACCAGAGTGCAGGTTTAATACACCGTGCTGCGGTATCTCGATGGCGACGGGTTTAAGGATTCGTCGGTAGCGTAGCGATATGAATAGATCAGGTTCGAACGCTCGTAACGTTGTCACGCCGTCGCTGGAATTTGGGGCAGGCAGTTTGTCCGTGCCGCCGTCAATGTTCCACGGCAGGGAAGCGTAAAAGGCCTTATCGAGCATGCTGAGTCTTACGAGCGGCTCTGGTAACGGAATTTCACCTGCTGCTGAAGGACCGGAAAGGAAAAGCTTGTAGTTGTGTTCAGGCAACTGACTGACAATAAAGCGCAGTGCGATCTTGCTGGCGATATCATCGTGTCCGAGCAGAATGATGTTCATCCGGAAAGACCCCAAAAAAAGGGGCGCCGAAAGCGCCCCTTTGATTCAGGTTTCGCAAGCTGCTTCAGAAAACATCCCAGCTCACTCTCGCGTAGTAGAAACCTCCATTGAAGCCCATCGGTGATGTGACCGGGAACTTGGCTCCAACAATGGATGAGGCCCAGGGATTGAGATCGGGTTCTTCGTCCAGCAGATTCTGGGCTCCCAGCACAATCGTCAGGCTGTCGTTAAAGGTATAGCCAATCTCCGCGTCTACCGTGAACTCCGCGCCGGCTTCGATCGGAAAAATCCCGGAGTCAACATGGTCCTCGAAGTACTCGCCAAAGTAATTCACTCGCACAAGGCCACGCCAGTTGTTCCGGTTATGCGTTCCGGTCAGCGAAAAACGGACATCCGGATTACCGTCTTCCAGTTGCCTGATACGCGCAGCCGTAACAATCTCGGGGTTGAACTTATCAACTTCAGTATCCGTCCAGTTGCCATTGAAGGTCAATTCCGTGTTGTCGCCAATGGGCAACGTGGCGACCACGTCGATACCTTGCGTGGTGGTTTCAAAGTCGTTGGTGAAGAACTTCACACCGAAGAAGCTGCTCGCATCCGTTACGCCCTGGGCCAACAAATCGTCAATATCTTGCTGCGACAGTTCTAGCGTGCTGGTCGTGCTGATACGGTCTTCGACGTTGACATTGAAATAGTCGATCGTGAGGTCCAGATTGCCAATACTCAGAATCGCGCCTATGGCCAGATTCACCGATTCCTCGGGCCGCAGGGGTTTGCCGCCCTTCTGAACTGAGATCGGGTCAGTCGGCGGCAAGGTGGCCTCGTCGACGAGCACCCCAGCGGCAAAGGACGTCGTTACGTTACGCACATTCGCCTGACCAACGGTCGGCGCACGAAACCCGGTGCTTGCCGAAGCACGTACTGCGAACCCGTCGGTGATTTGCAGACGGCCCGCGAGTTTGGCATTCGTCGTCGAGCCAAAATCAGTGAAGTTCTCGAATCGCACCGCTATGCCCGCCATGAATCTGTCGGTAATGTCGGCTTCGAGGTCGATGTATGCCGCGAAATTATCACGACTATTCACACCGGCATCCTCGGACTTGAATCCGGGGAAGCCATTCGAGCCGATACCAAACCCTTGTTGAGCGAGATCGTTGTCAATAAAGAATGAATTTCGGTCGCCATTCTTGATCTCGAATTGTTCCGTGCGATATTCCAAGCCACCGGCGACGTTCAGCGGGGATGCGAATGCGTCCACTGCCACCGGGTAGGAGACGTCGACGTTGACGTTGCGTTCGCTCTGAACGTAGCTGCCAGGTCTGAATGCTCTCGGCGTGTCGAGCTGCAATGACGCGAGATTTCCATTCACCGTATTAATGATTTTGAAAACCACCGCGTTGCGGCCGTAGGAAGCACTGATGTCATAAAGCAGGCCGTTTGCCAGCTCGCCTCTGAAACCGCCGGTAATGGAAGCATCGGTCACAGCACCGCCAAACTGCGGCGTGAAACCGCCGGGTTCCAGCTCATTGAAAGCGAAGCAGTTCGGGTCTGCGGCCACTGCCGCTAACGCGGTTGCATCGGGCACGTCGTTGACGACGTTGACGACCGGGCAGGGGATGCCGTCATCCTGACTACCGAAGGTCAAATCAGCAACCAGGATGGTTGCGCCATCGTCACCGCTAAAGATGCCCCCGCGCGTATTCGGATTACGGAAGAAGAAACCGCCTGTCACGTCGCGCTCGGCCCAGTTGCCGAATATGTAGGCCTCACCATTGTTGTCCAGCTCGATGGCGGCGTTGGCCCAAACCTTGAAATCATCGTCTATTTTTGGAGAACCCCAAATCTGCACCGGGTTGATAACGTCCGTGTTGCCGGCTGCGATCAAGGCCGCCGCGTCATCACGTTGCACGCTGCGGCTGGTCGGATCGGAATCCTTGAATTCTACGCTCAGATTAAAGTAGCCGACGTCCGTCAATGGCAGGCCGAGATTGGCGGCTATCTGTTGCGTCTGGCCGTCGCCCTCTGCGAATTCACCGTATCGTCCTTCGACGGTCAGGCCTTGGGCGTTATCGCGAAGCTTAAAGTTGATAACGCCCGCGATCGCATCCGAGCCGTACTGTGCCGATGCACCGTCGCGCAAAACTTCCACTTGTTTTACCGCAATTCCCGGAATGACCGTCAGGTCGGGTCCTTGCGAGCCGTCCGAGATACCGCCTCCGAAAAATGAAATTACGGCCCCGCGATGGAATCGCTTGCCGTTCACGAGTATCAGTGTGTTGTCCGCTGGCAAGCCGCGCAGATTGGCCGGTCGTATGATGGTAGCTGCGTCAGTGATTGCCTGGGCATTGACGTTGTACGAGGGAACCACCCCGCGCAGCAATGAATCCATATCAGTAGCGCCCTGACTGATCATGTCTTCAGCAGTGATAACGTCGATCGGAACCATGGACTGGGTAACGGACCGCGCGGCACGCCGGGTACCTGTGGTGACAATCTCTTCGATTAACTCGTCGGCCCCCTGATCCTGCGCCTGTGCTACCGAGATGAATCCAGGCAGGGCGAAAGGCAGGGCCAACAGAAGCAGTTGTAAGCGCCTAAGATTACTAAGCATGGTTTTCTCCCCCAAAATGTGGTGAAAATTGACTCTTGACCGCCCAATGCGGGGCACGCAGGGTGCAACGCATTAAACACGCTTTAAAGATTGAACCACTCCTTGAAGGGAAAATAAAGAAATCCCGGCAATCTGCGGTCGAATTCGAACTGGACATGACAGGAAGCGGCCGTTGCTAATTTACAACGGGGTCGTAAAAGGCCCGGAACCCCTTGCTTGCTGGACGATCGGCGCTTCTTTGGCTATCGTGAATTGCTCTTGTTGCCCGTGCAATACACTCTGCTCGTGGCGATTTTCAGGCCTGAAAAAACCTTGAAATGCGCAAATTGTGGCGGTGACATCAAACGGGATTCTTGCCAGGTCATTCTCATCATTATGGTTTCCTGGCCAGTTCCTAGTCGAAGCGAACGACGATCCCCGCGTATAGATTTCTGACTGGAGCCGGCTCATAGAACCGGCCGCCAAATGCGTTGATTCTTATGTTGCTGTTGTAGTGCTCGCCGAAGAGATTGTTGATACCAAGATACGGTCGCAGCGTCCAGTTTCCCCTGGTGAATTCATGGCTGACGCGAAAATTTGCGACCGCATAAGCAGGCACCGAGACAGTATTCGCAGTATTTGCAAAGAGCTTGCCGGAATAAACCGACTCCAGTGTTGCCGATACTCCTTTCCCGGACTCATAGTGAAGCCCGATGTATCCAAAGTGCCTGGGTAGTCCCGGCAGGCTGTTGCCCGAGAAATCATTGCCGTCGTCGTCCACGAAACTGTCGAACTCAAACTCTGACCAGGTGTATGAAACATCGGCACTAAGACCACCGCCCAAAACCCAGGACGTCGCCATCTCGACGCCGGTTCGGCTGGAGCTGCCGGCATTTGAGTAAAACGTGCGCCCAGGGAACGCGGCGAGCTCGAAGGGAACCAACTCGTCTTCGAGATCTATCTGGAAAAGCGTCAATTCATAGCTGAGCTTCTGCTTGGCGCCACGAAAACCCAGCTCATAATTATCGGCCGTCTGAGGATTGATGGTCTGACTAAAGCCACCCGAGCCATCCGGATTTGCGAGCTCCGTAGTCGTTGGCGTTTCGAAGGAGCTGCTGTATGAAGCAAAAACCGTGCTTGAACCTGCACGGTAGCTCACTGAGACGGATGGACTGACTTCACTGAAGTCTCTTTGTCCCGAATCATCACCATCGGCAAGAAATCGGTCCGTCACCATATATTGAAGCTCATCGTAGCGAAGTCCCGCATTAACCGACCACTTACTACCAAGCTTGTAGTGGCCCTGCACATAGATACCGTTACTATCGACTTGCTCCTGCTGATCGAACACGAGGCTGCCCAACACGCCCTGGTTGTTGTCAAACCTCCGTCGATCATCGTCCTGGCGCTCGACATCAAATCCAAAAATCAATTTCAATCTGCCGGAACCAAGCTCAGTCAGGCTGTATTGAGCACCGACGCCGTAAAAGAACCGCTCGAGATCGACAGACCCACCGCCAACAAATGGCAGTCGGTTGGCGAAATCACGCCAGACGTAATAGTTTCTCAGGAGTAGGTCTCCACCCAGGCGGTCGGTCCGATAAACCAGGCCTATTCGCTGCTGTGACAGTGCCTCGCCCGCATTGAACAACACGTTTTGAGCGTGCGCTGATCGTGGCTCAGCCGCCGCTTGTACCGCATCTATGCCGCCCGGATCCTGCTCGGCAGGCTGATCGGTATGATTGAACACAATCGTCAGCGAGTCGCCGGCGCCGATATTCCAGCGAACCTTGCTATTGATCAGATCTCCGCTGGATGAGGAATGCTCACGATATCCCGCGAAATTCTGATGCGACGCATTGAACAGATAGTCAACACGATTTAGCCGGCCAGCAACCTTGAGCTGATACTTCTCGTAACCGAGTTCACCGCCAGCGAGCTTTGCTTCCACATACGATTCCGATCCACCGAGCTCACTCACAACCGAGATGACCCCACCCGAGGCATTGCCATAAAGCGATGATGCCGGCCCGCGCAAAACCTCGATACGTTCGGCCGAACCGAGATCGATGCTATCGACCTGCGCCTGGCCGTCCGGAAGCGTTTCCGGAATGTCATCGACGAATATTTTTATGCCGCGAATACCGAAGCTCGACCGCAGGCCGAATCCTCTTATTGCGACACGCAGGTCCTGGGCGAAGTTGTAGCGGTTTTGCATATACAAGCCGGGAATGCCGTTCAGCACTTCGTCCAGCCCGAGTTGTTGTGTCGCGTTCTGTATGCGCTCTTTCAACACCAATGAAATGGAGCGCGCCACATCCCGAATCGATGACTCCGTTCGAGTTGCTGAGACAACGATCTCATCCAGAAGCGCTTCTTCCGAATCTTCAGCTATCGCAGTCGGATTGCTTACAGCGAGGAATAATAAGAGATTGAAATAAGTTCGCACTGCAGTTCAAAAGTTAGCGGCGGGCACCGAAAGTTAACGACCTCGACCATTGAGGTCAATGTCTAACGCGGCCGTATCTCCTCGAGATCCGCCGTCGTCAAGAACCCGGTCAACTGCGACACGGTAGCTGCCTGAGCCCGAAACAGGTCCTTGTTCCATCGGTCGATGCCTGCATATGTCATCCAGAAATGACTGAGGAATTCACCCAGCCCAAACGCGGGTATATCCAGACAATGAAACCAGCGGCAGGTTCGGCGATTTGTTAGGCGGCAGCCATTGATCAGTACGGCGTATTAAGAGTATCTGGACAAGGCGACCGCAATCTCGCGCATAAGCGAAAAAGCGTATCTTCGAACCAGAAAATGACGGCCTGAAGCCCGGCTGAAGAGTTGCGCACGCTCATCCATAAGCGTGCGCAGCAATTTTCCGTGTGTGATGGTCCGCTAGAATCGGTAGTTCGCGCCAACAGACCAGTACGCACCGTTGAAGCCGAATGGCGCCGATCGACGAGAGTATTTGAAGACCGTGGGGCTAAACATATCCTCAAGTCCCGGTGCTGATTCGAAGCTGCCTCCCCGAGACGTAGAGTTAGTCACTTCATCAGGCGTGACGTCGAAGATATTGTTACCCGCCACGAACAGACTTAATCCGTTGTCAAGTTCATAACTGACGCGAAGATCTACCAAGGCCTCGGCACCGTACGTCTGGCTACCTGAATCGACCGTCGTGTACTCACCATAGCGATTGACCGCGAGATTGGCTGACCAATTGTCTCTAATCCACACGCCCGAGATACTGATTCTGTCCTCTGGCTGCCAGGTTTCGATCACCGACGGCTGGAACCCACCAAAGATCTCGTCCGGTGGGATCGGACTCAAGGCCGGTGCATTGGCGAATATACGCGTAATGTCGGTACTCGTGAAGTTCGCCGCAAAAGTTACAGACAAATCGCCACCGACAAGCGTGATATCCGAGAAGGTCGATACGATATCGACGCCATCCGTTTCAGTATCAATGGCGTTCAGGAAGAATTGGCCTCCGCCTGATCCGCTGGCGATGAGCGCGGCATCCAGCGCTGGTGACAAGCCCATACCGAGGTTGCTACTGATAACAATGCGATCGTCAATCTCGATGTTGTAGTAATCAATGGCCAGGTCCCAGCGATCGCTGATGTCAACCACCACACCGAAACCGAAGTTGGTGGACTCTTCTTCCTTCAACTTCGGTATGCCGATGGCCTGAGCGACAGCGCTGTCATTTCGGAATGTGCCCGTCTCAATCTGCACACCGCCGATAAACTGCGTACTAACATTACTGAAGAAGATTTGTTGCATTGACGGTGCGCGGAAACCGGTACTCGCGGAAGCACGAAGCCTGACGTTGTCCGTTACCCTCAGGTTACCGGCCAACTTGAAATTCGTCGTGTCGCCGAAATCGTCATAGTCATCGTAACGTACGGCGCCATTTAGCATCAGGTTGTCTGTCAGTTGATACTCGACATCACCGTAGAAAGAGACAACATTACGCGTTTCATCCGCGACATTGGCTGGTCCGATACCGCCGAATCCCTGCGTACCGCCCGAAGCGTTTTGTGAATACAAGGGAACACCTGCAACGGAGTCGAAGTCCGTAAAGGAATACGCATCGCCCGGCGTGATCTTGTAACTATCTTTGCGTATCTCTGCGCCCGCCGCCACAAATACATCGCCAATAGAGGTCGTGTAGTCCACGTTTATGGTTTCCAGCCTGAGTTCAATGCCATAAGCGAACGCCGAGCGAGGAATTTGAGCACGAATTTCCGCATCGCTAAGGCCCACACCGAAATTAAGCTCGTTGACAAAGGAATAATTGACAGTGTTGCTGGTCGTGTAGTCAATCGAGTTCCTGCCATTGGTGTACGAAACATCGAACGTCGCACCGTCATCGAATTCCGTGCGGTAGCCGAAGTTATAGGAAAGATCATCGATTTCGGTGTTGATGTGTGGCAAGAATCCGTCGACGATCACGTTTTCACCGTCATCGAGCTCCGCACCTGACCCTGCCGGATTACGGTTGAACGCACCCGACTGATTCTCGCGACCCGAGTAGGTAACGAAACCGTAGAGCTCCCCGTCGCCCAGTCCAAGGCCGGCGTTCACAACAATAGCAACTTGTTCCGAATCGGCATCACCGATACGAAATGGGTCACGTGACGGGCTGTTTACCTCACGCGTTTCGTTGCCGGGCGCAGGCTCAAGGAAGCCGTTGCCATCGGTATCGACGCAGCCACCGTACAGGCACACTCCCTGCGGGTTCTTGCGGGTGGTACCCTCACGATCACGATAGTTGAGAGTCACACTCATATAGCCGTCATTGCCCAGGCTGAACCCTTTATACAGATCCACGTTGGTTGTCTGGCCGTCTCCTTCGGTGTACTCACCAACGGAGAGTCCAAAAAATCCTCCTTCCGAGTCATCTTTCAATACGATGTTGATTACGCCGGCGATTGCGTCCGAGCCATATTGTGCCGCCGCGCCATCACGCAGGACCTCTACACGCTTGATGGCTGCCGCCGGGATCGCGTTCAAATCGGTACCGGCGGTACCGCGGCCTACGGAGTTATTGATATGTATGAGCGACGCCTGATGTCGGCGTTTGCCATTGACCAGGACCAGGGTTTGGTCCGGCCCTAGACCGCGTAAGGTTGCCGGCCTAAGGGCGTCGGTGCCATCTGAAATAGACGAACTGGAGAAATTGAACGAAGGCGCAAGTGACTGCAACATTCGACCCACTTCAGTCTGCCCGGTCGATGCCATCTCGTCCGCACTCAGCGAATCCACGGCAACAGGCAGGTCAGACGAAACCCGACCCGGCGCGCGCGTACCAATCGTTACTATTTCTTCGATAACCTCATCTTCCTGCGCGCCTGTAACCGCTGGAAATATCAAAGCAACTGCGGCAGAACTGAGCAAAAATCTATTGAAGCTTTTCATCGAATCTCCCCCTTGGTTCGAACTGTTGTAATCTGGCTACTATAAATCTACGGTGGTCGCTTGACCAGCTAAAAAAAACTTAGTTTTGTTGCTATTATGCAACTGATAATTTGTCGGCACGACGCAACATCTATGCGAAGCACGGGAAATATCGCGCAAGTCGAACTAGATTCCGATGATTCTTCTTTCCAGGTTATCGAGTACCCGATTGGCGACGACGGCCATCGCGACGCCGGGATGTCTCAAGTGAAAGCTGGCCATTCGCCGCAGGGGCGTGATGGGGACGGCACCGTCCGATTCCCTTGATCCCGATAACA
>JACZTO010000052.1 GCA_022573655.1 Pseudomonadota bacterium | reverse complement strand
TCGATGTCCCTGCCGACCACGTGTTGGTGTTTTTCGGATTGGCGCCGAAGCTCGGCCCGATTGCAGAATGGGGCCTCGACATCAATCGCAAGACGCTCAATGTCGACACTGAAAAATTTGAAACCTCAGAACCGGGAATCTATGCAATTGGCGACATCAGTTTTTATCCCGGCAAAAAAAAATTGATCCTCTGCGGTTTTCACGAAGCCGCACTGGCGGCTTTTGCGATCAAGCAAAGAATAGAGCCCGACAAGAAAGTTCATCTCCAGTACACGACGACTAGCCCGATCATGCACCGGCGGCTGGGCGTATCCAACCAATAGATAAGGGGTCAGACTTCATATTCCAGGATTCGCCCGCCCCGACGGGCGATGCTCGACCTTTAATGGATGGTAAGAAACGCATCGGCGGTTCCGCGGCGCTGATCGGCGCTGCTTACGCGAATCTGACGAATTGAATGGAGACGGACCCCAAAAAACGGGGTCCGTCTCCAAAATTATTCACGAATGGCGCAGTACAACATGCTGATGCGAGAACCGCGCACCGATCCTCGCTGCGTCGCATCGATCAGGCGGCCGCCGCTGGCTTTGATGATCTCCTCGACCAGCGACTGATTTACATAGTGAATTTCCACAGGCGGCATGCCGCGAATTCGCTTCCAGAATCTGCGTAACGGCCCTCTCTTAAGGGAATAGATTTTTGCGCCTAATGATCCCGGTTCATGGCGCGGTTCGCTCGGGATCTGGAATAGTGCGACCCCGCCGGGCCGCAGGATGCGAAAAAACTCGGCAATGTACTTTGATGATGCCTCGGGCGGACTGTGCTGGAGAGAGATGTTGCTGTAGACAAAGTCGAAGCTGGCGTCGTCGAACTGCGTCAGGTGATCGGTCGTGTTGACCCGGTACTCGCAGCGATCGCCAAACTTATTGTATTTTTCCGCGTTCTCGATCATCGAGTACGAGATATCGACGCCGACGGCTTCACTGAATTCCTCGCAAAGTGCCTGTGTCAGCCGTCCGACGCCGCAGCCGAAGTCCATGGCCCTGCCTTTGTTGACTTCAATTCCAAGCTTTGCCAGATGTCTCATCGCGTCGGCAATCTCGTCTCTGCCGGAGGCAAAGAACTCGCCAACATCCCACTTATTGTCTTTGGCGTCCTTTCGGCTGAGGACCGCGTAGAGGGGATCCTCTTTGCCGTAAACCTCGTAAGTCTTTTGGACATCTTTGAGCGTCATCGGCGCATCCTGGTCTTATGGTTGCGGCGTGACGATCATTTCTACGGTGCCGGACTCGTGATCGATATCCTGCATGTCGTAATTCCATTCGCTCAACAGGCTGCGGCATTCGGCGTCGATCTCGTCGCCATGTGTCGCAAGAATCATCCGCGGCCGTTGCTTTTCGATAACCTTTCGGGCGCCGCGAAGCACGGCCATTTCGCTGCCTTCGACATCGATCTTGAGAAAGGTGGGTGGAGGCAGGGTGCCGGTTTCAACGAGTTCGTCGATGCTCGCGAACTCGACGTCTTCGTCACCTGTCGCGGAAATGTACCCCGTACCCGATCCGGTCCGGGTCTCGAGCTTCGCGTGACCGCTGTGATCGCCCAGGGCTTTCGACACGATCTCGATGTTTTCACAATGGTTTACGGTCACATGCCGCTTGAGATAGCCGAGATTCAGGCCCTGGGTTCAAATGCGATAACTTTGCCCTCGCTGCCGACGATGCCGCCCATCAAGACGGAAAAATAGCCGACGTGGGCCCCATATCGTAGGCTACGTCGCCTGCTCCCAGCGTTTTCTGAATTGCCTCGACATTCTTCAATTCATAAGTTCCCTTGATGAAGCGGATGCTGCTTGAGGCCTTCCATTTTCTTCCTTCGAGCGGCCCGCTGCGAATTTTCAGCATGATCGGTGACAGCAGCCACTTGGTGGCATGCCGAAATTTCACGGATTTTCTAGTCATGCATCGATTATAGGCCGCAGAAGCATTTTCGCCAAAATGTTGCACTTTAAATTGTGTATCGTGTTCTGTTTTGCGCGCTCTGCTGTGGTACCGCGTGGGCGGTCGACAGTGTCATCAAGCGGTTCAATGGCAGTGAGAGCGGTCGAACGCCCGTGTTCGAGACGCCGGGCGCATGGCTGCTTGACCGGAGTACACGCAGCGACGACTTGTTGCCAAAGACTTTCGAGCTGGGGCTTTATGGCGCCGAATCCAGCGAGTACATCGGCACCATTGTTCAGCTGCAGGAAAACGGCAGCGGTCGGAAGCTGTTCGAGGATGCCGGCCAGTACCAGATCGAGGTTGCTGCGCGAAATTTTACGTGGATGCTGGAAATCCCCGATTTCGCCCCAGCTGAGGCCGCTCGACTGAAGCGTTTTGGCGACGGGCGATCCACCCTGCAGGATTTTTCACAAGTTCGGGCACGACGTGGACGCGAAGACAGTTTCAGTTCTTGGCGACCCGCCGACAATGAGACCTTACTGTTGTTTGCAGACGACGAGCCGCGCGGTTTTCGAATCACGTTTTCGTCCACCTGCAAGGGACTCAACCATGCGACAGTACTGTCGTTCATCAGCGCCGGCTACAGCGGCACGGAACTGTACGATTCCATAATGCTGGAAGACGGTACCCACTGTTCATTCAGGCGCGTCGCGCCGACCGTATTCGACGAGCGCCGGCAGCGTTGGAGCACTTACTCACCCGCGCTCGCGTGCAGTCCGCCGCTTCAATTAAAGCAATCGTTCTCGAGAAAACCGATTATCGACTCGTACAGCGCTATCTGATGCTCGTAAAAAAGCGTGTTTGAAAAGTGATCGGCGCCTTCAAGTTCCACGAACTTGTAGTCCTTGCCATACCGATCGAGCTTGTTGCGATAGAGTTTCGCGTGATAGGACTGCACGCGCTGATCGACGCTTCCGTGGATCAGAAGTATCGGCACATTGACCTTTTCCACCTCATCGATCGGGTTGACCGCACCGCGACGGTACGTCTCTTGCTGGAACTTGATGCCGCCACGGAAAAAGTCGTCATTGGCATACTCATTCAGCTGCCGTATCTGGTCGGCGACCGCTGCGCCTGCGATCACGCACTGGTAAATTTGCGGTGTCCTCGAGGCCGCGACTAGTGCCGCGTAGCCTCCATATGACCAACCGAACATCGCGACACGGCCGGGATCGGCGAGACCTTCCTCGACGAGATACAGCGCCGCGTCGTCCTTGTCGTCCTGCATTCGGTACCCGGCTTCGCTGCCTTTGCTAAAAGCGATGTGATAATGCTCAAGGCCATATCCGCGTGAGCCGCGGAATTGTGGCTACACGACCAGGTAGCCGTTGTTGGCGAGCATCTGCGCCCACTCGTCGTAGACCACGATTTCCTGAACGAACGGTCCACCGTGCGGCAACACGATCAACGGGAACGGTCCTTCGCCGTTCGGTACCGTCAGGAGCGCAGCAATCTTGCGGCCATCGCGGGCTCTGTACCTTATGTACCTCAGGTCCGCGAGCTCTTCACTGTCGATCAGCGGTTGCTGGCTGCCCAGTGTGGAAAAGCTGCCCTCCTTGTAAAGGTAGTATGTCCCCGGGTCCCTTGGGCCTTGATTAAATACGGTGAACGTATTTCCATCGCGTGACCGCGATTGGATGGCCACGTAGTGGGCATGCGGGATCAACTTCTCCAGTTGCCCGTATGTTGCCCCTTCGATGTCGTCGAAATACTCGTAGTGCAGCTTGTCCTTGTAATAGCTGACCGCCGTGATCAGGTCCGGATACTGCCAGCGGTTGCTATGGAGGCGCACGCCGTAAACGTCGACATCGGAGCGCCGGTATATCAGCTCATCGAACGACTTTTTTTCCGTGCTGTAAGACCAGAGACCCATGATGTCATGGCCATTGTTCGCGCGGACGAGCAGGTTGCCCGGCACGGCCGGGTCCTTGCCGAGTACGGTGAAGTCCTCGAAGCTGTATTCGTCCAGGCGGAAAATCGGGTCCCAACCTCTGCCACCTTTTGGCCGGTAATACCAGACATACTCTCCCTCGACGGCCTCGAAGCCACGCGCCAGCCAGGGATCACCGTCGGCATCGAACTCGATCTGAGCCAGGGAAATCTTGCCGCGAATCAGAAGTTGCCGCGTGCCTTTTCGTAGATCCATCATGTAATAGGCACGTG
Source organism: Pseudomonadota bacterium (assembly GCA_022573655.1). GTDB lineage: Bacteria > Pseudomonadota > Gammaproteobacteria > Steroidobacterales > Woeseiaceae > UBA1847. The sequence goes on along the minus strand of JACZTO010000052.1, from coordinate 7,151 downwards.
GTCGAAACGCTTCCGGCAGGCCGGGGCTATCGTCAGCGCCTGGTTGAGACGAGATGATGATCTTGTTGGCCTTGTTGCGCACGATGTTCTCGACGTTCGGGCTTGGTACGTCGAACTCTTCGAATTTCTCGCGCTTCAGGTCGAGCTTGGCGATTTTGTATTCGTAGACGCCCTGGTTCTGACCTTCGATCCTATTCCGCACCTTCTGACGAAGCTCGATCACGATTACTGTGTCGCTCAACCAGCCATAGCCGATCAATTCCATCGGATCCGAATCAACAACGAACGGGTCGGCCGACAGGTCCGCGGTGTTATAGATGTGTAATATCGGATTGCCGTCTCGGCTCAGAATCTTGAGCGTCGCCACTCGATTGCCACCAGGCGACAACTCGACGTTCGATACGACTTCCCGTAACGCGAAGTACTCCAGGGGATAGGGATCTCCCGCATTCGCGGCAGAAAAAGACATCGTAAAGAGCCAGCAAAGCGCGAAGCCGACTGTCGCGCGTTTCGTCCGCTTAGTCATCGATCGGACCTGCCTTGCGTACCAACACCAACCAACGAAAAACAACCTGCAGGATTGCTCCTGCAGGCTGTCGATTCTAGCAGACGTCAAAGCGTCAAATCGTCAAAAAGTACCGCAACGTTGAAGAAGTACTGCCGGCCATTCATGTCATAGCCAGCGCCGAGCGGAACGTTAAACGCCGAGCCTGGAACGGCGCGACCATCCACCAGTGGCGGCGCCTCGTTGGTCAGGTTACGTATGCCAACGCCAAACGTCCACATATCGCCGTAGTAATAGAACGACATGTCATGGCGGAAGTAATTTTCCGCCTCGCCGACAGGACGGCAGTCCACGTCGCCCGCTGCCTCACCCAGACAGGTAAAGTTCGTGAGGTCACCTAATTCATTCCAGCTGCCGAAATCGAAGCGCTCACGTCTGTCCGGGTCCTGGTTGACAGAGTCGAGGTAGCGCGTCGACCAGGTAAAGCGGAAGTTGCCGACGTCAGCCCGCAGGATACCCTGGCCTTCCCACTCGGGGAAGCCGAACTCACCGAGGTCGCTGTCGGCGCTTATATCGCCGCTCTCGATGTCGACGAACAGAGTCGAGAACTCGAGTTTGCGGTTGAAGTTGAAGTCGGCGCTGAAGTCGACGGCGCGGCCAAACATTTGCGCCGGCCAGTCGATCGCAAGGTTGAAGTCATAGCCCCGAGCTTTCAATATATCGCGGTTGAGGAAAGCCTCGTCGACTCCGAAAATCAAACCATTGCCGGCGAGATTGCGCGTGATGTTATTGCAGAACGGGCTGTCGAGCTCGGGATCGTCGTAGCAGACGTTGATACTGAACTGTGAAAAAAGCTCGATGATCTCGTCTTGAATCTCAACTTCGTAATAGGTCGCGCCGAGCGTCAGGTCAAAGGATTCGAAGAAAGGTTGATCCCAGGATAATCCGGCCGTCCAGGAATCGGACTTTTCTTCTCTCAGGTCCTGCTGGCCCACACCGGTCAGTACCTCGACCGAATAAATAGGGAAGCTCGAGCCCGACGCCGAAATGCCGAGGTTGGTCGGATCGACGCCGTCCTGAACGCAATTGTCAAGAACGACCTGGCTTCTGTTATCGAGATTCGGATCGTAGACGAATCCGCCGCCAATGTCCGGCACCAATGCCCCGTCGGGAGTGACGCAGGGATCGAACAAGTTCCGAAAACCGCTTTGGCCCTGCAGGAAATTCTCGCGCAGATTGGGCGCGCGATAAGACGTGCCCACCGTGCCGCGCAGTAACAATGAGTCAATCGGGCGCCACGCCAGCTTGCCCGAATAGGTCCACGCGCCACCGTAGAACTCGTCATCGGTATGGCGTGCGGACACGTTAACGGTCAGCTCCTTGAAGGCTGTCTGATTCGCGAGCAATGGTACTTCGACCTCGGCGAACCACTCTTCGGTGTCTTTTTCACCGACGGCACCGAGGTCTTTGAAAAAGCCGATAAGCAGACCATCTCTAGCCACGTCGTTCGGAATCGAGTCAATTTCGTCGTTCCGATACTCATAGCCAAGGGCCATTGCTACATCGCCTGCCGGCATACTGAACAAGTCGCCGGTCAGGATCGCGGTGATATACGACTGGGTGTAGGTGGTGTCGAAGGTGCGATCGTCGAACAGGAAGTCACGCTCGGCCTGCGTTGCGAAGTCATTCCTCGTCAAGTCCTGGTAGAGTGACGGTGCAAACATATTGACCGGCACGCACGGCCCGCCGGTAGCGTCACCACAGACGACGTTGCCGGTAGCATCGACCCTGCTCGTATCGACCGAGTACCGCAGCAGGTCCTCCCGAATGCCCTGGCGCAACGACGTGCCCTTGCCGTCTGAGTAAACGACCGCAACATCGAATTCCCAATTGTCGAACGAGCCGAAACTCAGGAATGGCAGATAGCCCTTGACGCCGCCAACGATACGCAGCTGATCGATTTCCGACCAGACTTTGTCGCGATCGCCATTGACGGAAACCTGCGCCTCAATCGCACGCGCGCCGGTTTCAGGAATGGGGAAGATACCGAACAACGGCGGCGTGCACTGCGCAAAGGTGAAGCCAAAATCGGCACAGAGACTTTCGTAGCGTCGTTGAAAGGCAAGGATGTAGGCCGGGTCGGTAATGACGTTATTGAATGCCCCTTGACAATCCACGCCACCAAGGCCATTCGGGTTGCACGGGTTGTACGGATTCGTGCCCGGTACATTCACGGGTTCTACCGCAAGCGCGCCACCGGGCCTGCTTTGAGCGAATGTTTTTCGCTTGTTGTACAACGCCTCGAAATACGGCGTGATATTCATATCACCGGCGAATGTGTACTCGCCGTAAGCCATAAAGCTGATTCGTTCGCGCTCCGGGAATAGGTGCTGTATCCCTGAATCATTGGTGACGAAATAGTCCGTGAAGTCCACGTCGGGTACGCCATCACCGTTAGAATCGAGAGCCACATCAAACAGCGTCGCCTCGGAAAAATTCGGAACGCCCGTATTCGTCTCATTGGGTGTGTAATAGAGCGAGCCAAACGAGCCAAACGAGAGATCGTTGTCGAATACGCGGCGAGCACCAAAGCCGATCCGACAAGGCGAAGTATTCATGTTGTAGTCGTTCTGGTAGCCAATGAACTCGGTGCGGATCTCACCATCCGTGGTGATTTCCCGGTAGCTTTCACATCCTGCAGACCAGGGTCGGTCATTTCTATCAACCGCCTCGGCATCAGCGTAGTCCACGGCGACACCGAAGAAACCGCGATCGCCGTTCATGCCCCAGGCGGCACTGATCGTGTTTTCAACGCCATTGGAGTACTCGGGTATCGTCGAATAGACTTCGATCTCCAGACCATCGAAGTCCTTGCGTAAAATGATGTTTGCGACACCCGCCAGCGCGTCTGAACCATAGACGGACGAAGCCCCGTCGAGCAGGATTTCATAGCTCTGGACCAGGGTGCTCGGAATAATATTCAGGTCCGGTGCAAAGGGCGCGCCTTCTACTCCCACCGGTGCCGCTCGGCGGCTATTGATCAGGACCAGCGTACGCGACGCGCCCAGGCCTCTTAGATTAATCGTCGAAGAACCCGGGCCGTTGTCAAGGACGAATCCCTGGTAGGTGATATCGATCTGGTTTCCGGCAGACGCCGTCGAATCCTGCAGGACTCCGGCGGGATCGATCGAACCGATCTCTCTGGAAATCTGACCCGATATGACTTGCAGTGGCGCGATGCTGCTGTACGTGTCGCGCTTCAGGCGGGAGCCCGTAACGATGATTTCCTCGGCCTTCTCTTCATCGATTGCGTCATCCTCTTCCTGAGCAAGGACTTGTGCCGAAAACGCGAGACTCACAAAAACAATAAAGCCGCCCAGTAGTCCAAGCCACGGCGACGCTTCTGGTTTTTCCGTCTTGGTTATTCCCCAAATCTGGGGCAGGTCAACATTATTTACCTTTAATCTCCCTTATGCGGTTTCCGTCGATCGCTAATAATTATTTTATGTGGCGAACGGAACTAGTTATTGTGTTGAAAAATTGTTTTGTTTGAATGTTCGGATGCGTGTGTTGCTCCCCACATACTTCGTTTTGTAAGTCCTTACTGTCGTTTCAGAGGTAACGGTATAAGAACAATTCGGGTCGCAAACAAGAAAGACAGTCCGAACCCCAATCAGATTTATTGCCGCAACAAGAACAAAGTACAAAGCGTGCTATTTGTCTTATTGTTTGAGTCTGTGCTGAACCGATTCTTACCGAGCCCGCACACCTTAGTTGTCCCGGTGCGACATTTTGTAACTGTGAGTTTATCAGCAACCTAAATTACAGTCTAATTACGGAAAGTGCGGTGTTGCAAATATACCACAGTTATTCGAAAAAGTTATAAAGGCACGGCCCGTGAGGCCATTTGCGGAGCCGAGAGATAAGTCCCGGTAGATCGACCTCGGAAAATCAGCGACTTAGCCGAATGTGGAGATTTCAGCGCTGTTCGGATTTCGGTAGGTGCTTGGTCTTTTTGTCGAAGACGATAATCGAGTCGTAAAATGCGATCCCGCCCAGGTTTGCACCCAGATAGGAAAGAGCCAGTTCGGTGATGGCTTCGGCATGCTTGTGGCGAAAATTGATTTCTTTCCGGCCGAGATAGGGTTCATGCAACATGTCCACCATCTGCTTCGCAAATTCCATGAAGGACTGTGGTGTATCGACATGGCTGGTCCAGTAATTCGTGTGCATGTCCTCGACCATGTAACAGCCGCCTTCCTTCAGGGCGTCGCGAAACAGCGAGGTGAAGCTGATCAGCTGGTGATAGGTCTTGTGGCTGCCGTCATCGAGGATGATGCCGAACGGTCGGAACTCCTTGGTACCGGCTGCGAAGATCTTGTATGGCTCGTTGTACGGTGCTTCATTCTCCAATCGTGGGAAAATTGGGGTATTGCTGTGTCCAACGCCATCGGCAGGTGCCTCAGGCTTGGTAGTTGACGATGTTTATCGATAGCGTCACGCGTTAAGCAACGAATCGTCGCTATCGAACTAAACTCGCAGGAACGACACTTCCCGACCGATGTCCGAGATTGCGAAGATCTTGTATCCAGCATCCCCTAGACGTTTGATCAAATCAGCGGTTTTTTCGATTCCGATACCAGGGAAGCGGTGGTGAAACTCAACGAGCAACTGCGTGGGCTTGATGTCTGAGGCCAGGAGTGCGTCAAGCACTTCGTATTCCGCGCCTTCGATATCGATCTTTAGGAGATCAATTCGATCATGGTCAAGCTTGGTCGTAATTGACGACAGGCTGAACGCTGGCACTTCGATTGGATCGTCGACGCTGGCGTCCCCGGCGATTATCGTATACATGATGTCCGATTTACTGCCGTCTTTTCTTGCGCACGGATAGAGCTTCAGGCTACCGTCTTCGGCAGCCACAGCCCATGTATGGAAATGAAACTGGCTCGGGAGGTCCCGGTCACCAAGCATATCGATGCACGGGGGCGAAGGGTCGAAAGCATGTACCTCAACCCCATACTTTCTGATTAACGCCAGATCGAACTCGATGTTGTCGCCGACGCCCAGTGAATAGACGATGCTGCCCTGGCTCAGGTTATCCGGGATGAAGCACCAGCCACCGTACTTAACAGACTTCACATCGATCTCGATCTTTAACCTGAGTTCCTTGCCGACGAGGCATTTCAGAAACCGTTTCTTGCGTTGATACGCAGGCGTCTTCTCGATTCGCTTCCAGGCGGCGATCGCCATTAATTCACCCTGCCTTCGTTCCAATTCAGGAAGGCAATCATACCAAAGGAGAGTCAGACCCGGCCAACGCTTGCTGACATAGTCGCCGAAAGGGGTCAGATAACCGCCTATCGCATCGATGCCACCACCATCCGAGGCTGTGTCCGAAAGCAGCATTCTGCGCCTCTCCGCGATCGGCGACGTGACACACGGCGTACCGGTCGTGCGTGCCACTCAGGGACAGTTGCCAAATGCGAACATCACATGGGTGTGCGGCAAGCTACTGGAGCACAATGTCGTTGCCGGCCCGGCGGAATGTCAATCAGTATATATCGATAGGACGGAGATAGAGCAAGGTGTACGTAAGCCGTTCTTCCATAGCACGAGCCAAGCTCCATGATGGTCCTGATCTCGTTCTCGTCCACATCCACGTCCATGACCGAGCGCGAACAACGCGCCGAAGGAAATGCCGATCGCCTGGCCAAACGGCAGGGACCGCATCAGGAAACGTGTCTGGTGATTCCAGGGCGTAACGATGAACGTAATATAATTCCTGGCGACTGTGTGCTTGAAATTTTCGTAGCTGCGGTCAAAGATCTGTCTCAGGGTTTTCGTGTCGAATTCTGTCCAGTACTTCGACGGCAGGATTCCTCCCTGAACTTCGGAAACTCGTCCGGCATCTCACTGCGTCGCGAATCCATGTCGGTATGTTCCCCGCAAGGAGATTTTCGATCTTCGTCTGAGTCAATTGATCCGGGATAATCGAGCAACGGCGATCAAGATTTTTCCTTCTTGATCAGGAACACACGTTAATGCATTCTTTTAGACAGCCCGCTTTTTGGACTGTACCATACGCACTAGACCCACATACCGCCATGGAGATGTAAGTTGCGCATGCTGTTAACGGGTGGTTCCGGCCTCTTGGGGTCTCAGTTACAAAAACTGTTGCCGGATATGCTCGCTCCATCCCGCGCAGAACTCGATATCACGGACCGCTATGCCGTTTCGGCCTATGTCGCAAGCCACGATCCTGACATCGTTATTCACGCGGCAGCAGTCACCAACAATCGCCATATCGAAGACAATCCGACAGAAGCATTAGAAGTAAATATCAAGGGCACGGCCAACATCGCCCTGGCCTGTCTGAAGCGAAGGACGCGACTCGTCTACCTGTCGACCGATTACATCTATAAGGGTGACAAGGGCAACTATTCGGAAAAAGACGAAATCGAGCCAGTCAACCTGTATGCCTGGACCAAGCTGGGGGGCGAAGCCTCGGTCATGACCGTACCTAACCACCTGATCATCAGGACGAGTTTTGGTGCCGGGCAGTTCGAGTACGATGCTGCGTTTACCGACAAGTGGTCGTCCAAAGACTATGTGGATGTGATTGCGCCGCAGGTTTTGCAAGCGG
>JACZTO010000093.1 GCA_022573655.1 Pseudomonadota bacterium | reverse complement strand
TCCCGAAAGCGGACGTTCAAATGATCAGAAATACGTCATTCCGAAGGGCCGCTTTCGGCCAGGAGCGGACGCCAGCTACGGGGCGGATTAATCATCTGAATCCTCGGGATCTGCGACGGCGATTAAGGCTTCGATTGCTTCTACGAACTCAGGAGTAAATGTTCCACGCCCCTGCCGTTTCCACCATGCGCTGCCACCGGGAGAAATCAGGAAGCGCTCCCATTGGAGCTTCGCAAGCTCCAAAGTGTTCCGACTAATGGCGCCGAGTTGAAGTTGATGGAAGTTATTCTCGAGTGTAGTGAACAGCATCATCGCCAATGAATTGAATCGCAGTTTGTCGACGGAATCCATCGCTTCACCGGAGACCCCTCGTTGCCAAAGACTGGCAACTGCCTCGTCTTGAATAATAAGAGCCCACCATTTGTTGAATCCTTCGCCGACTGCATGAAAAGTCGATGCGTCCAATGCACGAGAGTGTTGGTCGATTTGCTTAGAGCTTTGTCGAACCTGAAACGCGATGTAGACGAGGGTTAACACGACGGCCAAACCACCGACGAATTCACCGATTGCGCCGATTGCGTCCCAATTCATGTTCGTCTCCGATTTGTTTTTCGTGATCAGGCGTGTATTACAGTCAATGTCCGCTAGGGGTCGTCAGCGGCCGCTCGCCATCCTATCAGTCCAACGTCTGCTTTTGGGTGTGAAGCGGCCACTCGGCAACCCGATTTCGGAAATTATAGAATGAACGTCTGCTTTTCCCGAAAGCGGACGTTCAGATGAAGCCAAATTCACAAATATGACCGGCAGCTTTCGGCCAGAAGCGGTCGTTCATGCTATTTCAATAGTCTTCGCATTTGACAAGCAGCTCAAGGAGTGTCTCCATCTTCCTGTTAATCGTGCCGAAATCAGCCAAACACTATCGATTGTTTAGACAGCGCGCGTTTGCATGCTGGGAATATGCTACGGCAGTTTAATCACCGTCTTTCCGGGAGTTCACATAGGCTTGATAGTTAACTTGTCAGTACTGCAAAAACGGTGATGTTCTTCAAATTACTGCTGAAGGTTATCCTTTTACTGTTGGGACGATATTTGCGTTAAGACGGAATAGGTTACCAGGGTCATACTGGTTCTTAAGTGCGAGTAACCTCTCGAAATTACCCTGGTAATTCGCGTGCACTTTGCTTGCAGGTTCGTCACTGGACTCGTTTGTGTAAAAACCATCAGTATGATGTGCGAGACCCTTCCAGTAGTCCCGAATGTATTTAACATGTGGTGTGCGATCCTCATCGAGTGACCATACAACAACCACAAACATATTGAATTGCGATTTACGATGAGCGAAGGCTGTGGCATCAGCCGCGACACGACTGATAGCTCCACCGGAGTGCTGAAAGAACAGGGTCGTTTTCCGACCCGGATGTGGATCAAAACCATCTATGAGTGAGTCGGCCAGCTCGCCGGGAAAATCATTAATGAACCCTGATTTCAGATACTCTCCCTCGTTCCGTGGATCAGAGTCGTCCCAGCTCCTTTGTATAGCGACATAGTCTATTGCTGTGATGGTGTCGGCGATTGGTGTGCCCAGTTTTCGTAGCGGTGCAAGCACGTTTTCGGCGTTTGCCTGCGGGCCTGAATAACAGACGTGAATTGCGACGATAGCGTCGCCTCCGGCCATTGCGGCTTCCATGTGAAAGTCGCAGTAAAGTTCATCGGGTGCGGTGAGACTGTATTCGCTATAAAATTTCAAAATGTCGCGTGCCCGAGCCAGCGGGAAAATAATCTCACCGCCGACAACCTGACGCTGCATTGGGTGTAAGCCGAACTCAAAAGAGGTGACGATGCCGAAATTGCCGCCGCCGCCTCGAACACCCCAGTACAGATCAGCATTTTCGTCGGCGCTCGCATGCAAAAACTTTCCGTCAGCCGTAACAATATCTACGCCTTTTAGATTATCGACCGCCAGACCAAAGCGACGCGCGAGACGACCAAATCCAGCACCCAAAGTAAGACCGCCCACGCCAGTGTGCGATACCGTACCCGTCGTAGTAACCAGGCCCATCGCCATCGCTTCGTGGTCGATCCCCGCCAGCAAGCTGCCGCCAGCGACGTAAGCGGTGCGTGATGTCGGGTCGACGCGCGTATTGCGGAATCTCGACAAATCAATCTGCATGCCGCCCTCGCAGGTCGACTTACCCGCATAACTGTGGCCGCCGCACTTCACTGCAAGCAGCAAATTGCGTTCATTGGCAAAGGTGACCGCGTTCCGTATATCGGCAACACCGGCAGGTTGCACCACAAGTGCAGGGTGCTTGTCGATAGAAGCATTCAGGACCCGCCGTGCTTTTTCGTAGCCTTCATTGCCCGGCAAGAGAACAGAGCCACGCAGACTGTCCGCAAGCTCCTGCACAGCGGCCCGCTCCAGCACTACCTCACTACCAGCACCGGAAACAGCCTGTACATCGGCCGTAACCTCGATAAGCGAATGGAACAGCGACGCCAGCGCCTGACTGCTTGGTAGTGCGGCTGCAACGCCCGCGGCGACGGATGAATTCAGAAAGTGTCTTCTGTCCATGATTCCCCCCTTACTTCTTGTTTGGAAGCAGTATACCCAATACCGAACCCTGATTCGTAAGATTGGCTCCTAAGTACAGGGGCGATTCGCCGTGTCCGCTTCACGCCCTGAGTCGGCCGTCAAGTAGTTTAGACAGTTTCTGCAAGATATTTTAGCAGTGGTGAACCCTTGCGTCGCAATGCCTCGAGATATTTTGATTCGTCATAGGGAGTGCGGTCCTGCCAACAGCGATGCAGGATGCGTATCCACTTAAAAGCTAAAGCACGCACCGCAACCTGGTAGGTGCAGCCTTTGGCACGTTGTTGCCGATAGTAGGCACCCGCCCAGGCCGATTTGTTGATCGTTTGTGAGGCCCAGTCAACAAAGGTCTGACGAACGAAGGTCGGACATTGCCAGCGCCAGTGCACCCAGGTCTTTTTGCCACTGCGCT
>JACZTO010000020.1:37887-38485 GCA_022573655.1 Pseudomonadota bacterium | reverse complement strand
GTAGTCGGCAAGCGATTCCCAGCCTTGCGGCGCGGACAGTTTATAGGGCCGGACAAACTCTTCATAGTTGTAGAGTTGCGGGTAGCGTGCATCGCCGACGAGCCTGCCGGCCGTCGCGAGCATTGCCAGTGCATATTGGTCGCCTGGGTCAGCATCACTCATCGCCTGCGCAAGCACCAGTGCTTCATCGGCACGACCTGACGCGAGCAGGGCATAGGCGCGCATTTCCTTTGCGGCAAATGAGGCGGGCCGCAACGTGATCAGGCGATCGCTCATCTCCAGAGCAGATTCCAGTTCTCCGACCAAGATCGCCGAATCGATAGCGACACCCAGGAGCTTAACGTCGTTCGGCCAGCGCTGTAGCGACGCTGCGACGAAAGGGTAGGTGGCCTCGGCTCCGGAGGTATACATCATTACCCGAGCCTTGGTGCCATAAAGTTCAACCCTGTCGGGACTCGACCTAATTTCTGCGTCCAGTGGCGCGATCGCGGCAGCACGGTCGGCAGTAGACATCCAAATCAACTGAGCATGTTCGTAATGTGCCACAAGCATATCCGGACTCAACTCGATGGTTTTTTCAAATGCATTCCGCGCCTCG
>JACZTO010000020.1:7680-37877 GCA_022573655.1 Pseudomonadota bacterium | reverse complement strand
TCCCTGCGCGAGCAGCGCTCGCGCCAGCACCAACCAGCTTTCAGGCGCATTCAGACCCTTGGCAAAAGCGTGCCGAATGTGTTTCTCCGCCTCGCTCCCGCGGCCTACATCACCCAGTGCCGCAGCCAGATTGTGCTCCGCGACTGCACTTTCGGGATACAACGTCGTCACTTTCTCATATAAGTCAATCGCCTCGTAGCGCTGCCCCTGTTGTTTCAACGCTTGTGCCTGATCGGACAGTGCTTTGAGAGATGTTGTCATGTGACCTGAGCTCAGTGAGCAGAAATTCAATGCTCTTCGAAACGACGATACATCACCCAGGACGTTGCAATCAGTTTGTCGTTCGACACCGGGATGTGTCCTTTGTGAGTATGCGTAAAGTCGGCAGGCGATACTATGATGCGGCCCTTTTTAGGGGATACTTTCTTGTCTTGATAGAAGAATTCCGTCTCGCCGCCCTCATCAACATCATTCAGATACAATATGAAGAATAGTGCTCGGTGCAGGGTTTCGCAATCTTGGCCATCAGCGCAAATCTCCGAATGCCAGTGATGGTAGCCACCTTGCTTCCTCGGATATTTTTGAATATTCATTTGACCCAGGCGATAGGTTCGAGCGATTAGCGTATCGATATGAGGCCTGCCGAACTCGTCAAAGTTTTCGTGTGTCAGCTTGCATATTTCGCCGGTTTGCGGTTGCTTGAAAATGGGTATGTTGGCGCCAACCAGCATAAATGAGTATTTACCCATGTAATCGACCAGGCACTGCAATACTGCATCGGTAATCAAAGCGTTCGTCGCTGACCAATCACCGAGATTGGTGATGTTCAAGTCCAGGCTGTCCTTAATTTTGAGGTCGACTTCTGGCCCTGAGTGGCCCTGATAAGTGTATTGGCTCGCCTCAAACCGCTGGATGATCTGATCGCAGTGACGGTCACTTATGGCATTGTCATAAACCTTAATGAAATCTTCCATTAGTCTTCTTTCGCGTATTGTCTTTTCTATGCACCAAAAAAAACGGCTGACCGCATTACGCGATCAGCCGCTCGTCCTGCTTTTCGTATGACTCTAAGTTTCTATCAATAGAAGTCGTGCTTCAGGGTCAAAGTGAAACGTGTGCCTCGTACGTCATACAACGACTGATCGAACCACGGCCATTCGCCCGCAGCCACCAAGGAGAACGGTGCCTTTTCGTCGAACAGGTTGACGATGCCTACCGCCAACTGGGTGCTTTCACCCACGTCGTAGGTACCACGCAGGCCGAACTCGAGGTAGCTGTCAACCGCAACTTCTCCTACGCTGCTTGTAACGACACTGCACAATCCGTCCGTACGACCACCAACGAGGTCGGTTGTCTCGCCGATGTAGCGGAAGGTCAACGTCGTCGACCAGACTTCAGCCTCCCATCCGAGCTGCCCGTTTAAGCGCCATTCGGGCTCACTCGTCGTGCCTTTATCCTCACACAGTGGCTGAACTGCAGACGTCTGCCGCTTATGCTCAAGCAGATAGGCGACTCGCACGTCGGCGACTATTGAACCGCTACCCATTTCCCAATTCGCCTGCGTCGAAAAGTCGATGCCTGAGCCGGTTTCCTGGTTCAGGTTCTGGCTGTTCGATGCAACGAACGAATCCGGATGGGTAAGCTGCCCGTTTACGCGATGCACGAGATCTGGGTACTGAGACTCGTTGTTCAGAATCTCCTGCGTTGACAGCGAGCCGATGATGTCCTCGACCTCGATGTCGTAGTAGTCAAGAGCCATCGACCAGTTGTCGGTCGGTTGCCAGACCATACCTACGCTGAGGCTGGTCGACGACTCCGTCGTGAGGTTCGGGTTGCCACCCGATACCGAACGAATCTCGCGCGCGGAGCAAGCTTCGTCGATTTCCGCCTGCGTCGCACCCGGGTCAGCCGTGGTGGCGGTACAGACGGTCGTGTCGACGGCCCGGTTAACACCGAACGATCCGCCGAGGTAGAGCTCGCCGAGGGTTGGCGCCTTGAAGCCCGTACCATAGGATGCGCGCAGCATCAGATTATCCATCGGACGGAACGAGACGCCGGCCATATAGGTCGTCGCATCGTCGCCATTCGTGACGAATGCTGGTATGGCTTGATCTAGGCCCGTCCATTCATAGTCGTCATAGCGAACAGCCGCCGACAGCTCGACAGTATCGATCGGGCTGTACGAGAGCTCGCCGAAGAACGCCAAAACTTCGCGCTCACCATTGCCGTTCGAGCCGGCACTGCCAGAGATGTCGCCTGCGCTCGACAAGGCATCGGAGCGGTCGAAGAAGTCTTCCTCCTTGTACTGACCACCGACGGCATAGCCGAGACCCGTGTCACCGATCAGTCCCGTAAACGTCAGGTTGATGCGCGTGTCTTCGCCGATTGCCTGACGCTGCGTAGCGACTGCAAGAGCATTATCCAGGAACCACTGCGGATCGTAGGTCGCGATGGGATCAAAAAGACCGGACTGGACCGCGGCTTCCACCCTGCTCCGCGAAAGCTGGCCGCCTACGCCGATGCGGTTCATTTCTGAATTGATTCTCTGAATGCTGAAGTCCATCTCAGTGTTGTCACCGATTTCGAAGCGCGCACCCAGTGTCACCGAATACGCGGTATTGGTGTTATCGGTCGAACGCGGGCCGGCATCGGTCGCACGACGCGTAAGATAAACAGCCGACGAATTAACTAAATCCGAGCCGAGTTCTGCGTCAACCTGTGCAAGCGAGGCAGCGCCCGTTATGTTGAAGATCGCCGGGGCTGCGCCGTTGCGAACTTCCGTGACGTTGCGGGACATGCGGAACTCGCCGTATCCCGTCATGCGGTCACCGAGTGAGTACTCAGCGTTGGCCAGGAAGTTCATGCGCTCCATGCCAGGCACCACCTGGTACAGCGGCGCAAAGTCATACGTGCAGTCAGTACCGGTAGCCGTCCATATAGTCGGCGCAATTCTTTCCTGCGGGCAGCCAGCTGCCGCATATGACACAGAAGGGCCAGAAGCAGGGCCGAAGTCCAGGAACGTCATGTGGTCAGGTACGGCTCCGATCCGGCTTACGCCGACCGTGCCGTCAGGCGCAATGGCCGAGCCGAACAAGTACAGTCCCTTTCCAGAAACAGCATCCTGCTCCAGGTATTCGAATGACAGGGTTGCATACCCCTTGTCACTGACGACGCCACCCGTAATTGAAAAACCAGTGCGAGCACCACCGTCGTCCATGTCGTTGCCGAACTGAAGGCGAACCTCCAGGCCTTCAAATTCCTGCTTGGTGATGATATTGATAACGCCTTGCACAGCATCAGCACCGTAAATCGCCGACGCACCTGTTGACAGGTATTCGATCCGGGCAACAGCCGCGAGCGGAACCAGGTTCAGGTTGGTCGCGGGGTCTCCGAAAATCGGGTCTCCCGGCAGGCGGCGGCCGTTCAGCAAGATAACGACGTAGTTCGCACCAAAGCCGCGACTGTCGAAGTTGGCAGTACCCGCCGTCTGGCTCAGAGTCTGGTTCTCGTTGAACAGAGCCGGACCGGCGAAGTTCGACGTGAACAGGAATTCCTGTATCGTGGCTGCGCCGGTGTTTTCGATGTACTGCGCGTTATAGATCTGAACCGGAGTGGTCATTTGCGGATCGAGACGCGGAATACGCGAACCGGTCACCGTGATCGTTTCTATGACCTCATCGGAAAAGTTATCTTGCGCTGCGACCAGCCCCGGTGCGAGACCGAGACACAAAGCAGTTTTTATTGCTGTTGATAACGCCGTGGCCTTAAATGACCTTGTTTTTCCCTTATGCATTTGTTTGCTCCCCTAGGATTAATAGGAAAATTTACCTTTCAATTTAGAACTGATAACTACTCTTTTTAGAATTGCCGCTTTAACGTCACTCGGCAATCGGAACATTTGTTACCAGTCAGCTTGCCGGCAGTTTAACAGAAATGTGACGCAATTTGCCAACAAATCTGTCTTTGATTGTCATCTGTCCGCTAAATAGGCAATCATTCGTATATCGCTGGAATGAAGTTGTTTACGCTATTGTTATTTATACAGTTAGGGCCTGAATTACCTTTGGGTTATCGACCATCAAGCTTTTCCTTCGAAGCGAAATACCCGTAAAATCTGAAGATCAGTTCCATTTTGTGGCGCTGTTACAACAAAACTACACCGTTATTTGGGCACCTGATCAGAATCGACGGAATTTCGCATGGTTCCCTACTAGCGAATTTTCTTAGCCAGCGCTTCATAGTTGCGCCAACGGTCCCTGGAACCGCTGTGCAGACCCTGTCGCACCTGCCAGATGCTGGCCGTCTTGACCAGGCCTTTGCCTTGCTGAAAGTCAAGGACGCTGGCATCCCACTCAAGCCCAAGGAATGCCAACACACGCCGCAACACCAGTTCCGGCGACTCGATCAACTCCTCGTAGTCAACAGTACAGATATTATCTCCGGCACACGCCTGCCAATGCACAAAGAGTCGCTCCTGCTGCCTGTAGTAATGCGCGATATGCTGTAGGTCATTTGCGTAGCTGGCGGAACGATCAAACTGCTGAAAGTACACGGACAGGCAGTTGTCGCGGAGTTCGCGTCGCGTTTGAATTATTTTGCACGCGGGGAAAATTGACCGAATCAGCCCCACGCGCAGGAAGTTGTCGGGCCGCTTGTCGATGACGACAGGAGAGTCCGGGACCAGTTCCCTGACCCTCGTATCATATTCCTCGGCAATGCTCTGCAGCTGCTCTTTCGTCGCATCCTTCACCCCTTGCGGGAATGGTCCCAGATGACGACTGACGAGCCATGCCAGGACATTTAGCTCGCCGCCTGCGGCAATAGCCGGGTGCGCCCCAAGCATTCGCTCCAGAAGTGTGGACCCGGAACGGAACATCCCGCAGATGAATACCGGTGACGCGACGGAAACAGTGGTCGCACGATCAATCCAGCCTGAATCGAAAATATCAATGAGGCGGTCAAAGGATGCCTCGGTTGCCGCGGGGGTGTAGGGCAGCACGCGTTGCTTGCTGAGCTCATTCGCGGCGACGAAGGCGGCGGCGGCCTCATCGTACGATTCAAGATCGTCGTAGGCCTTGCCCAACGCAAAATACAAGCCTTCCTGTGCCCGCTTGTCGTCCTTCATGTCGTCAACACAAGTCGTCAACCGATCAATCAAGCCCTGATCTTCAGCCGTAACTTTTCCCGGGTACGCGAGGCGCGCCAGCGACTTCCAGTTTTTGGGGTCGATGGACAGTATGCGCTCATAATGCTCGATCGCGAGTTGCTTTTCTCCCGACTCCTCGAAGTGGCCGGCTAGATTGAACAAAGCAGGCACATAATTTGGTGCGATCTTGAGAGCCCGCTCGTACATTTCCCTGGACTTTTCCGCATCCTGCATTTCGGAATACAAGACACCCATATTGGAGTAGACCTCCTCCGGCTGATCGATCTCCAGTCGGATGGCCTCATCGTAAGCAGCCAGCGCTTCAGAATTTCGCTGTTGCTTCTTCAAAAGCAGCGCGAGATTGAAATGGGCGACGGCAAGTTTGGGCTGCCGCTCGATGAGCCGTAGATATTCGTCAACAGCAGTCTGCGTCTGGCCGACCGAGTCAAGAAAATTTGCGAGCTGGGCACAATAATGCAGACTGTCTGGTTCCTCTTCGGTCAGCGCCGTGAGTATGTTGTGGGCCTCGTCCGGGCGTTGCTGATGCACATACAATTCCGCGAGCGCCTCGAGTGCAATTCCACGGTGCGGGCCGGGAGCTGCCAGGGCCCGGTAGATTCGCTCCGCCTCGAGAAATTTGCCCTGCACATTCATGTTTTTGGCCTCGATCAGGGCGTCTCTGAAATCAGAAGGCACATTCATTCTCAATGATCCCGTGTGTCAAAGAAATAGAGTTTAGAGCTCGTGCAGAGCCTACGCCACTGGAAGTCGCGCAGCGCAACATTGCACGCATCAACGATGTTGCTGTCATGTATTGCATCTCACCTAGGCCAGAATCGCATTGATATCCTGCGTAATCCTGTTGTCGGTTTTGGCCAGCTTTTCGTAGAAAGCAGGCGAGATTCGTTTGTTTCCGTGCAGGGCATCGTAGAGTTCGTCGAACATTCCACCGTAGTCGTGCCCGACGTCCAGCAATGAGACGTCCTTCTGAGTTTGCAGCGATCGTTCCACGGCGTCGACCGCTGCGCTCGCCTCACCTCTGCCAAGCCATTCGAATCCTGCGCTGATTATTTTTTCAGGGTCTTCCAACAGCGTGGCGTAGGAAAATACGGCAGCGGGATAGCGACGCGTTCGCATATCTCTGACCAGGGAGAAATTGGCCTTCCACCAGGTGAAGCCCGCCGGCAATCTGGCCGCAAGCTCGGCATTCGAATCCGCGCCGGCGGCCCCGGGCCGGCCGGCCCTGATTTCGTCCATGCACTTTTGTGACGCTTCGCACTCCTGCCGGTCGCCAATGGTGAATATCACCTGGGTAATGTAGAAATAGTCGGTCTTGATGAGGCCGTCGGCGAAAGTTTTTATGCCAATATCTGTCACCTTATGTGGCGCAATCCACGCGCCGGAATTCGGGTCGGGGTTGGTACGAAAGTTGATTCCCTGGACCAGGGTGCTCTCATAATAGCCCTTGGGATTGGCCTCTTTCATCAGGTTTTTCCAATTTGCGGGAAATTGGTCACCGAGGATCTGGATGCCTCCTTGCTCCAAAATCTGCATCCACACAGAAGTGCCAGATCGGCGAGTGCCGGTAACTATTATCATGATGATCCAATGGTCCCAGATGATTTGCAGCGATGCGTTCCGAGCTCGCGAAGTGCCTGCTCCACGCGCAGACGCGCAGCATGCAGAAATCCACCGATCAGTCCGATGATGACGGCTGTCACGAGGCCCTGAACGAGTAAACCCCCGGTTACGGCAAAATCACATACGACCTGGCTGAAACGCGATTGCGCGGCCGAGCAGTCTGGACTCGATGATTGTAGAAATCAATACCGCAGTCGCCCCAAAACCGAGTGCCCGTAAGGTCGCAATTTCGGTACGGCGCGTCGTCACCGAGGACTACATCGAATTGAGCGCACCGAAAACGGCGCCGACGGCAACTACCTGGACCACATCAGCGCCGAACAGGCGTTTATGGCAGTACAGATGCTGGTCATCGAACTCGACAATCCCTATCTCGAAGATCAGCTTGATCGCATGGCAGACACGCTGAACAATGACGAACGTTACCGCCCGTCCCAGTTTGCCGCTATGCTCGCGGCCCTGGCGGAACCAGAGCCTGAGGCCGAAGACATCGATGAGCAAGACGAATAAGCGCTACGCACTCGCGTTACACGGAGGCGCCGGCGCCGTTGTGGGACGCGATTATGCCGCCGTTGAAAAACACCTGCGCGAACTAGCCGGCGAGTGCGAAGCATTGCTCGCTGACGGCCGCAGCGCACTCGATGTCGTGGAAACAGCCGTCTCGGAACTCGAGTCCTGCGGGCTCTATGTCGCCGGCCGCGGTTCGGCGCCCAACACGGCCGGATATGTCACTCTTGACGCATCCATCATGCATGGCCCTGCACGCGACGCAGGTGGGGTTGCCGCATTGCAGGGCTTCGTAAATCCGATCCGAATTGCCCGTGGCGTGATGGAAAAAACACCACATGTCTTGTTGGTCGGAACAGGCGCCGAGCGATTTGCGCGCGTCCACAAGTACACCGAGGTCAACGATCCGGGCAACTACTACCTCGTGCCTGTCGGCGTTACAAAAGAAGAGCTGACGAACAGCAACGCACATGGAACCGTCGGAGCTGTGGCACTGGATCAATCCGGCTCCCTCGCCGCGGCAACATCGACGGGCGGAATCTTCGGCAAGCTGGAAGGGCGCGTCGGTGATACGCCATTGATCGGGCACGGCACCTGGGCGGATGACGACATCGCGATTTCGTGTACCGGCACCGGTGAACACATTATTCGTGCGGGCGGGGCCATCTCGATTGCTTGCCGTTACAAGTCGGGCACAGGACTGACTGACGCGATCAATGAAATGCTGGGCGAGGTTAAAAGGCTGGGCGGTGATGCCGGCGTCATCGCCATTACTCGCGATGCGGAAATCGCGACGCCGTACAATTCCGATGGCATGAAGCGGGCATCGGTTTCATCACAACAAGAACTCAAAGTAGCCACCTTCGTCGTAGAAGGGGGACAGTGACCCTAACTGGGTGCACGGTAGGGGGACAGTGACCCTAACTGTCTAAAGACTGGTTGGACAGAGCCGTATCTCGAGGAGTTAGGGTCACTGTCCCCCTAGTTAGGGTCACTGTCCCCCCTTAGATGGGCAGCACCGTGGAGTGCTTGATATCCGACAAGACGATGCTCGACGTCACTTCCTGGATACCCGGCAGCTGCGACAGCGTTTCAAAGAAAAACTGCTCGTAAGCTTTGATATCGGCAGCGACGATGCGCAGCAGGAAGTCGACATTGCCAAGTAACACGTAACACTCCATTACTTCCGGGCAATTACTGACCTCCTCGGCAAACAACTTCAAATTACTCCGGCCATGCGAGGTCAGTTTCACGTGCGCGAATACCATGGTCGTCAGACCGACCTTCTCGCGATCGAGTATTACCGCCTGATCGCGAATGACGCCCTCCTCACGCATGCGCTGCATGCGCCGCCAGCAAGCCGACTGCGATAAGCCTATGCGTTCACCGATCGCTGTGGCATTAATGCCGGGTATGTTCTGCAGCAGGTCGAGGATTTTTCGGTCGGTATGATCGAGGGAAACGTTCTGCATTGATTATTCACATTAGTTATCTATCGCGCAATGATTATGCACTAATTTGGCAAAACCTAAAAGGTTTTGCAAGTTTTACCGGCATGATTCGCGATATATTAGTCTATCTATGCGACGCATGAAGAGGTGCAGCATGGGCGTCTTCAATCACGCCGAATTCCAGGATCACGAAGCCCTGCATTTCTTCACGGATGAGCCGACCGGGCTGCAGGCAATTATTGCCATTCACTCCACAGCCCTCGGCCCCGCTGCCGGCGGATGTCGCCGTTGGACCTATGCCAGCGAGGCCGACGCGCTTACTGATGTTCTGCGACTTTCACGCGGCATGACCTACAAAAACGCCGTGGCCGGCCTGCCCTTTGGTGGCGGCAAGGCCGTTATTCTGGCCGCTGAGTCGGCACCAAAATCTGCGCAACTGTTTGCCGCATTCGGACGCGCAGTCGATTCCCTGGCTGGCCGCTATATCACTGCCGAAGACGTCGGTATGTCCGTCACTGACATGCGCCATATCGGCGAGCACACTCAATACGTCTCCGGCCTACCGCAAAGCGACGGCAGTGCGGGCGGCGATCCATCTCCCTGGACTGCCCTTGGAGTATTTTTAGGCATTGAAGCGGCTGTGAAGGAACGTCTGGGAAAAGACTCGGTCAACGGCCTGACCGTCGCCGTGCAAGGGGTTGGCCATGTCGGTTTCCACCTGTGCCACTTGCTACACGAAGCCGGCGCCAGTCTTCTGGTCGCCGATGTAAATCGCGACAGTCTGGCAAAGATCAGCGCAGAACTGCCCGTCGACATCGTCGCATCCACCAAAATTCTTTACGCCGACGCCGATGTTCTGGCACCGTGTGCGCTTGGCAACATCTTGACATCAGCAACGATACCCAAAATAAAAGCGCAAGTGATTGCAGGTGCTGCAAACAACCAGCTATCAACACAGGACGATGGCGCGCGCCTCAGCAAGCGCAATATTCTCTATGCACCGGACTATGTCATCAACGCGGGCGGCATCATCAACGTCTCCCACGAATATCACGGCAACAGCTCAGAAGACCGAGTTCGCAGCGATATTGACCAGATTCCCGGGAGATTGCAGGCAATTTTCGCAGCCGCCAACGAGACTGGCAGGTCAACCGACGAACTGGCAGATAAGATGGCACGGCGCCTTATCGCTGCGGGCGGGAAACAACAGGAAGCCTCTGCATGACTACGAAATCACGATTGCATATCCCGCAACCCAATGCCCGACCGGGTGACAAGCCTGACTTCAGCTACCTCAATCTTGCACCGGCCGGTAGTGCGGATAAACCAGGGACCGACGCGCGCACGCGCGACATTGAGTTCCTGAGCAGTGGGCTGGTCCGCGTTCTCGACGACGACCATGTGGCCAAAGGGCCGTGGAATCCGGATTTTGATGCCACACAATTGCAGGTCGGTCTTCGCTGGATGCTTTTGAATCGCGTTTTCGATGAACGCATGTGGCAGATTCAACGCCAGGGCCGTATCTCCTTCTACATGCAGGCCACCGGCGAAGAAGCCGTTTCAATCGCGCAGGGCATGGCTTTGCGCCCGGGGGACATGTGTTTCCCGTCTTACCGCAATCAGGGATTGTTCATGTATCGCGGCGTGAAGCTCGTGGACATGATGTGCCAGTGCCTCTCCAATACGCGCGACATGTGTCAGGGTCGTCAGCTACCCATCATGTATCACAGCAAGAGCGGCAACGTATTCTCGATCTCAGGAAACCTGGGAACCCAATACCCGCATGCTGTTGGCTGGGCCATGGCCTCGGCGATCAAGGGAGAGGATCATATTGCCGCTACCTGGGTTGGCGACGGCAGTACCGCCGAAGCTGACTTTCACCACGCACTGACGTTTGCCGCCGTCTACCAGGCACCCGTTATTCTCAACATTGTGAACAACCAATGGGCCATTTCGACCTTCCAGGGAACTGCCGGTGGAGAGCGCAGGCCTTTCGCGGCTCGTGGGCTCGGCCTCGGAATTCCCGGAATTCGTGTCGACGGCAACGACCTGCTGGCCGTGTACGCCGTAACCACTTGGGCGGCAGAACGAGCCCGGCACGGCCGTGGTCCGACACTTATTGAACTGGTGACTTATC
Organism: Pseudomonadota bacterium; assembly: GCA_022573655.1. Classification (GTDB taxonomy): domain Bacteria; phylum Pseudomonadota; class Gammaproteobacteria; order Steroidobacterales; family Woeseiaceae; genus UBA1847. Next base: position 26,995 of record JACZTO010000020.1, on the reverse strand, counting down.
GGGGTGGCGCCCACTCGACCAGCGATGATCCCAGCAAGTACCGACCGAAAGACGAGTGGGCCGCGTTTCCGCTCGGCGATCCTATCGAACGCCTCAAACAACACATGATTTCACAAGGAAGCTGGTCGGAGAAAAAACACGAGCAACTGACTACAGAGCTAAAGAAGGAAGTGAAAGCCGCCTGGAAAGAAGCTCAGCAATACGGAACGATGACGGAAGGTCCCTGGCTGAATCCCGCAACAATGTTCGACGACGTGTTCGCCAATCAACCACGCAACCTCGAGACTCAGTGTCATCGTATGCTCGAAATAGAGAGCGGAGACTAGCTTATGGCGCGAATGAACATGATCGAGGCGATTCGCTCCGCGCACGAAGTCATGATGGAGAAGGATCCGACCGTCGTTGTGCTCGGCCAGGACGTCGGTTATTTCGGCGGTGTGTTCCGATGCACCGACGGTTTGCAGCGTAAGTTCGGCGAGCACCGGGTTATCGACGCGCCCATTTCCGAAGGTGGAATAATTGGCACCGCCATCGGTATGGGCGTAAACGGCCTGCGGCCCGTCGCCGAGATTCAGTTCGCGGATTATATCTATCCGGGCTTTGATCAAATCGTCAGCGAACTCGCGCGACTGCGTTATCGCTCCGGCGGCGATTTTTTCTCGCCCGTGACCATTCGCACGCCCTGCGGCGGCGGCATTCACGGCGGCCAGACGCACTCGCAGTCACCCGAAGCCATATTCACGCATGTCAGCGGCATTAAGACAGTCATGCCATCCAACCCCTATGACGCCAAAGGACTGCTGATCAGCGCTATCGAATCGGATGACCCGGTGGTGTTCTTCGAACCCAAGCGTATCTATAACGGCCCGTTCGATGGTGACCCCGAAAAACCCGCGATTTCCTGGAACACGCATCCCAAGGGAGAAGTTCCAGAGGGCTATTACACCGTGCCATTGGGCCAGGCGGTTATTACACGCCCGGGCAACGACATCACGATCATTACCTATGGCACACTGGTACACATAGCAATCGCGGCGGCCGCTGCAACCGGCGTCGACTGCGAGATCATCGACGTACGCACGATGGCACCGCTTGATGTCGTAACATTGACCGATTCCGTGAAGAAAACCGGCCGCTGCCTGATTGCCCATGAGGCCACGCAATTCGGGGGTTACGGTGCCGAACTTACAGCCACAATACAAAAAGAGTGTTTCTATGACCTCGAAGCACCCATAGGACGAGTTGCCGGGTGGGATACGCCGTATCCACACGCGTTTGAATGGCAATACTTCCCCGGACTGAAACGCATGTCGGCCGGCATAAACAACGTCATGGAGCAGGAATGAGCGAGCATATTTTCAAGCTGCCAGACCTCGGCGAAGGGACGGTTGAATCTGAAATCGGCGAATGGTTTATCAAAGTCGGCGACCATGTGGAGGAAGAAGCGTTGGTCGGCACTATGATGACCGACAAAGCCGCTATCGAGCTTGCATCACCAGTGAGCGGCACCGTTGTCAAGCTGGCTGGCGAGCCAGGCGACATTGTTGCGGTTGGTGCAGCGCTGGTCATTTTCGATACCGGCGGCGAGGCAACAACGAGCAAAGCGGCATCAAAAACAAAACTACAGGCGGTGACGCAGCCGAAGCCAACACCCGCAACATCCGGCACCGCAACTAATGGCCGATCGCGTGTCAAGACTTCACCGGTCGTTCGGCGCCTCGCAAAAGAGGCCGGCATTGATCTGGCCGATGTCACGGGCACAGGTGTCAATGGCCGTATCTCGCGCAATGATTTCGATCTATATCTCAAAAAGCATGCCCGTGACGTTCCTGCCGGGAAAACAGCAACACCCGCAAGCGGCGTCAAGGAAATCAAAATCATTGGCCTGCGACGCATTATTGCGGAACGCATGGCTGCCTCGAAACGCGAGATTCCGCATTTCGCCTACATTGAAGAAGTGGATATCACCGAACTCGAAGCACTGCGCAAGCATCTCAACAGCCGCAAGGACGATCCTGCAGACCGACTCACGCTGTTACCCTTTCTCGGCCTGGCTTTGATCCGAGCGCTTAAAGAGTTTCCGCAATGCAATTCGACATACGACAAAGATCGCAACATCTTATTGCAGCACGAAGCCGTGCACCTGGGCCTGGCCACCCAGACGCCGGATGGCCTCAAGGTGCCGGTCGTGAAGCATGCGGAGGGTTTCGATATCGACGGTCTCGCGCATGAATTTCGACGCGTTGCCGTTGCTGCACGCGACAACAGCGCCAGGAAAGACGACCTCACAGGATCGACAATCACAATTACGAGTCTCGGCAAATTGGGTGGTATCGCGTCAACGCCGGTCATTAACATGCCCGAGGTCTGCATCATCGGTGTCAATCGCGCCGTCGAACGTCCTATGGTTTTCAATGGCCAGGTAGCGGTGCGGCTAATGATGAACCTGTCGTCGTCGTTTGATCACCGCTTCGTGGATGGCTACGACGCTGCCGCCATGATTCAGCACATTAAGGAAATGCTCGAGCACCCGGCAACAATATTTCTGCTGGAGTAAGCTTCGGCAATGCCGCTGACAACAATCAGTCTCGACGCGCCTTACCTGCTATATCTTGGCGATGCCCCTGACGTAGATCATGCCAAGACGGGTTATGGCATCGCCTATTGGCGCGCTGATCGCTGCGCCGCTCAAATGCGCTTGCCGGCCTGCCCTGTGGACCTCGGGCTGCCGGAAATGTCTGTCGCCGACGCGGTCGAGGCCGGCATCCGGACTGCAATCGTCGCCGTCGCACCTTTGGGCGGGCAAATCCCCGATCATTGGCTGCCACAGCTGATCGAACTCGCTGCAGCCGGCATCGACGTCGCGGCAGGCATGCACAGCAGGCTAAACGACATGCCGGGCCTGGTTGCCGCTGCGGCGCAGGGCGGTGCGCAACTCATAGACGTACGTGTCCCGCCAGACGACCTGCCAGTCGGACAAGGTCGGCCGCGCACGGGCAAGCGCGTGTTGATGGTCGGTACCGATTGCGCTGTCGGCAAGAAATACAGTGCATTGGCATTGCATCGCGAACTCGAACGCCGGAACATCAAGGCGACATTTCGCGCGACGGGTCAGACCGGCATTATGATTGCCGGTGAAGGTATACCGATCGACGCGGTTGTCGCAGATTTCATTTCCGGCGCCGCCGAGACGTTGTCCCCTGACAACGATGATGATCATTGGGATGTCATTGAAGGACAGGGTTCGTTGCTTAACCCCAGCTACTCCGGTGTCAGCCTCGGCTTGCTGCACGGCTCACAACCGGACGCGATCGTCCTTTGTCATGATATTGAGAGAACCGAGGTCCATGACGTTCACGGTGATTACCCTATCCCGCCGCTCGACGAGGTAATAGATGGCGTCTTGCGGCTTGCCAGAACAACTCGCGCACGATGTTTTTGCGCCGGTGTTAGCATTAACACATCGAAGTTGGATGACTTCACGCGTGACGGGTACCTTGGCAAGCTACAGAACGAGCTTGGCTTGCCGTGTGTCGATCCGATCGCGACCGGCATGACACCCATCGCCAACTTTTTGCTAAAAAACGCATGATGCCGCGCAAGATTTCGATAGTCACGGAATCCTGGCCCAGTTTGATTCCGTTTCGAATCGCGAATCACGTGTCGTACGATTTTCCGTGTGTCATTTGTGAAATCGCACAGGGCGATATCGTCGGTCGCGGCGAAGCACTAGGTGTGTATTACCGCGATGAAACGCCTGAGTCCATGGCCGTACAGCTCGAGGAAATTTCGCACCGTCTGTCGGCCGGCGCAGACCGACAGCAGCTACTTGCTCTGTTAGCGCCGGGCGGTGCGCGTTGTGCCGCCGACTCGGCACTCTGGGACCTTGAAGCGCAGCTTAATGATCGCAGCGCATGGGAAACGGCCGGCGTCGACTGCGCCCCGGTTGAAACGGTCTTCACAATCGGACTCGAACCCACAGCGCGCGAAATGGCAGCTAAAGTCAGCGCCGCTTCCGACCTGTCGTTATTCAAGGTCAAGCTTGACCACGAAATACCGCTTGAGCGCATTGCCGCAATAGTCGAAGCGCGACCGGATGCGCGGCTTGTTGTCGACATCAATCAAGGCTGGAACTTTGAGGAGCTGCAACTCTATGCGCCTGCATTACACGATCTTGGTATCAAGATGATTGAGCAACCGCTGCCGCGTGGCGCAGATGCGGAACTCGAGGGATATGAATCGCCGGTGCCTTTGTGCGCCGATGAGTCATGTCTGCATCTTGGCGATCTCGATGTCGCGGCGAGGCGTTATCAGATGATCAATATCAAACTCGACAAAACCGGTGGCCTGACGCACGGACTTGTACTTGCGCTCGCGGCAAAAGAAAAAAACCTCGGAATCATGGTTGGTTGCATGGGCGGTACATCGCTGTCGATGGCGCCATCGCATGTCTTAGCTCAGCTTAGTGATTTCGTCGACATCGATGGCCCGTTGCTGATCAAGGAAGATCGCCCCGGCGGACTCGTTTACGATCAGGGAATGGTATCGCTGCCAGCCGCACCTTTCTGGGGAATGAATTCGTAGACCGTCTGCTGCCGGTATGTCTGGCTCGGCAATATCTCGCCCGCGATTGCCACGAGGTCCGGATAGGAACGCTAGCCTAGAACCGCAACTTCAATGTCAGCTGGACCTGCCGCTCCGTCGCAGTCGTGGGAATATCGTAGTATTCCCAGCTACAGCGGTGAGTTTTGATGCTTAGCCACTCCGCGGCAATGCCGATTCTGTCCGAGAAACTGTACTGATAGTTCAACGTCCAGGCGTGACCTTTTTCCGGATTATTGTCATCCTCCGTACTGTCATTCTGGGTAATCTCGAAGTGATCGTACCGCGCTGAGACGCGATGCCCTTTAAAAGCCCGCGTTAGCAGGACGAACTGTGCGTCGTACTCTGTGTCTACGACATGCGCACCATTCATTACCGGGCCCATGACGGTCGAACCGATCATCCACTGTGCGATCAGGCCGATGTCTCCAGGCAGGGTGGTCTGCATGCCAAGGTGTTCGAATTTCGTGGTCCAGGCGTACTGCCCGTTTTCCTCTGCACGCGGATCGGCGCGATTGTCATAGTGCATCGCACGCAACAAGAATTTCTTGCCGAATCGCCACTCACCATTGACGTAATAGCCGACCCGACCGTCGATCTCCACAAACGGTTCGACATAGGGGTTCTGGTCATCAAACATCATGCCGGGTTGTATCTGTGGCAGCGGCGGCAGTGGCAGTTTGTCGCTAAAGCGGCTCTGGCGGTCATGCACGGACCAGCCCTTCCACGCAAGCAAAGAACCCGCCGGATCGTTGGCGACGAATGCCGCGACACTCGCAGAGAACGCATGGGCGCCACCGAGGCTTTCCGGCCTGCGGCTAACCGTCAATTCCGCACCGATGGTTCGCAGCTCTTCTGCAACCCAGGTATTAATCGCCGACGAATTCTGCGTGTAACGATTACTCCAGCCGGGGTCAACGTTCTCCAGCGAGATGCGCGGGTAAAACGCACCAACCTTCACGCGATAGCGTGTTGCAGACTTCGGCATGGGGCGCCATTCGACGTATGCCTCGGTGAAGTCGATGGTGTTACCGAGGTCATCGTCATATCCCTCGAGCACCATGTGTACATTGATTGTGTCGCCAAATCTTCCCCGGTAATCGACAAATGCCCGGTTAAAGACTGCGCCGTCGTTGTCATATCTGAGCTTGCCCACGAACCCGGTCGTCCACGACGGGTAACCAGACGTTTTCAAGAATCCAAACTCGACTCCATACCTTATTTCGTAGCCGCTGGTGTTATCGGCTGCCATTGCACTCCATGGCAACCCGGCCAGGGCCAGCACCGCTATTAGTATTCGTCCCATGCCACGGACTCCAATCGATCGATATGCGCCGGACGTAATTTCTTCTCTAACGCAAAGGTCATTTCGCCCGGCGCATCGCCGGACACAGTTTGCACAAGATGCCCTTCAGCGTCACGAATTCTTGGGCTCCAGATGCTGACCTCATAGCTGGACGCCGAGTCATCAACAGCGAGTTCCACCCTGCCGTCGTCATTTGTTTTCGCAAACACATCGGTATCCACAACAACGATATAAGCGAGCATGCCATCATGAATATTGCATCCGAGCGTCACGATACCGTCGTGCTGGAAAACAACCGCATCAGGCGGTGTGCCTTTGTAAAGCGGCAAAATGAACCTGTTCAGTTTCGAAAACGAATACACGTGGTGGGCGATGACATCGCTGTTCGGAAAAGAGACAGCAGCGCCTTTTTGGACAACAAGGATGTGCGGCGCAAACCGTTTGTCTCGCTGATCCATGATTGCTGCCGCAGGCTTGCCGGCATCGATATTTGCTGATCCGTTTTGTTGGACGAAAACGACAACGTCGGGAACGGGCTGCGCATCCGGACCAACCACTCGCACGTGCAGCATACCGGCAAGGACCGGCCCAACCCAAAGTTGGGTTACCAAGAGCAACAGCAAGCGTTTGTTCCTGTAAATCTTGAACATTTTGAGCATCAGTCTCGCGGATACATTGGGTCGTCACCACGAAGTCTAAGGCCGTGCAGCCCCTCGCAACCGTGACCCAACGCACACTCCATTTGACAGAATCCACCTAAGATTCATAAGACCTTGATTTATGTAGGCTATGTGCCGCTTTTGAGACCCGGCTGATGAAGTTTCGAACCAGTTTTCGCAGCAAGCTAATGCTGTTGACCGTCGTGCCCCTGGCGGTCGCGCAGATTGTCACACTGTTTGCGACCATGCGGACAGTCGAACAGGACATCAACTCCCGCGCGCAGGAGTCGCTTATCACTGGCAAGAAAGTCGTTACCGAGTTTCTCGACGTTCGCGCCGAGCAGCTGCGCACCAGCGTTGAGGTTCTGGCTGCCGACTTTGGGCTCAAGGAGGCAACAGCGACCAGTGACGAAACGACGATTCGTTCCGTTCTGGAGAATCACAGCAAGCGAGTGTATGCCGATATGGCGATACTGGTTGACCTTGATGGCACAACCATCGCCAGTACTCTCAGTGTTGCCGCCAGCCAATCAGGCGGCATCGCGCAACTGCTTGCCGAGGTCAGCAAACGTAGCTTTGAGTCGGCTGTCATCATAGCCGACTCGGCCTACCATGTATTCGTCGTACCATTACGGGCCCCGATCACTGTCGGATGGGTCATCCTGGGTTTTCGAATCGATGACGCGCTGATGACGCGGCTGGAAAATCTAACGGGTCTGGACGTGTCCATTGTGTTTTCGACCGATGATGCACCGGCCCCGAAAGTGGTCTCTGATGAACAGTCGTTGAAGTTGCAAATGCCATTCGTCACAGGAGGCTCAAGGGTTTCAGTCGTTTTACAGCGCTCCCTGCGGGAAGCGATGTTGCCATACATTGAGGCCCGTCGCGGTCTGATTATTTTTGCCACTTCGCTGCTGATTTTTGTCGCAGTGGCGGCCGCCTTGTTCTCGACCAGTATCGCAAAACCCCTGCGCACGCTCGCCGCGGCTTCACGGAAGATGATCTCCGGTAATTATGAGGGGGACGTTTGCATCGCATCCGACGACGAATTCGGTGAGCTGGCCTCCAGCTTCAACGCAATGCGGCTTGCCATTGCAGAACGCGAGCAACGTATTTCCCATCAGGCGTTGCACGACTCACTGACCGACCTGCCTAACCGCACGAAGACCCTGCAAATGCTCAAAGTCGCGATAGAGAATGCCACCAACGAAAATCGCCGAATGGCGGTGCTGTGCATCCGGCTCGCGCGTATGGGCGAAATATCGTCAACGCTCGGACACAAAGCGACCGACGAACTGATCACTCAGGCCGCCAGGCATTTACGAGCCAATCTTGAGTCCGGGGACTTGCTTGGCCATACGGGTACGAATGAATTTGTACTCCTGTTACCCGGCCTGGAAGCGGAGGATGCCCTCGCGCGCGTCGAGCGTATTGAGCAAATCCTGGGATCCGGTGTAATACTGAACAATATTGATGTTGCGTTGCAAACGGAGGTCGGAATCGCGGAATTTCCAAGGCACGCGATCACCGCTGCTGATCTTCTTCGCTACGCATCCATCGCCTGTACTGACGCGGAAGCCGGAAACGAGCGCGTGCGAATTTACAGATCCGGCCGCGAAGAAGAGTTCGTACGCCGCCTGCGCGTAGTGAGTGATCTTCGCGCCGCTTTGCGCCATGACGAAATTCAAGTCTGGTACCAACCCAAGGTCTGCCTGCAAGACGGCAGCGTATGTGGAGCCGAAGCACTGGTTCGGTGGGAACATCCTGAGCTGGGTTTTCTTTACCCCGACGAGTTTATCCCGGCAGCTGAGCAGTCCGGAATTATTGTTCACCTGACGCGCTACGTCCTGACCGAGGCGGTAAGACAATGCAGGCAATGGTTGGACGAGGGCCTTGATCTTAATGTGTCGGTCAATCTGTCTGTCCGCGACTTACTGGATGAATACCTGCCGTATCACGTGCTGCAGATTCTCAAGGACCACGAATTAAAACCCGAGCAGTTGACGCTGGAAGTTACCGAAAGCTCAATCATGAAGAATGTTGCTCACTCCGTACTCGTGCTCGAATGCCTGCGTGACATTGGCGTATGTATTTCCATTGACGATTTTGGAACTGGCCACTCGTCACTTGCGCAGATTCGCAACCTCCCGCTGCACGAGCTGAAGATTGACAAGTCCTTCATCATGACGATCATGGATGACCCTCAGAACGAGGCAATCGTCAAAACGACGGTGGACCTCGCCCACAATCTTGACTTGTCGGTTGTTGTAGAAGGCGTCGAAAATGAGGCAACAATGCGCCGCGTTGCAGCACTAGGCTGTGAACAGGCACAGGGTTACTTCCTGAGCAAACCTGTCCCGGCGGATGAACTGGCCAACTGGGCAAATGACTACCAAGCTGTTGTCTACAGCGAAAGGCGCCAAGCAACAATATTGCGATAGCCTGAGCGCCACAGGCGATTTACCTGAGCTTGTTACCGTACGCGTCCCAGACCTCGACTTCGCCATAGTCCAGCGAGCGAACCTTGGCTTCGATCTTCTCAAGGTCGCCAACAACCACCCAGATCAACTTGCTCGGTTCAATCGACATTCGTGCACGATTATTGACTCCCTCAACCGTCACAGACTCGATACGTGCAGCGCTACTCTCTGCGTAATCGAACGGCAGTCCGTAGCTGTCGGAAAAAATAATGCTCGCCAGGAATCCGGCATTTGTCGAGAACGAACCCGGCAACGATCGCGTGCGATTAAGTTTGATGCGCTCAATCTCATCCAGCGTTGCCGGACGTGTTGACACGTATTCTTCAAACTCGCGCATGATCTCCATCATGCTCTCCATGGTCTTGTCCGTCTGCACCTGGCCGCTCGAAGCCAGTGTCATGTCACCGCTGGCATTTCTTGTCACTCCAGACCGATAGCCGTAAGACCAGCCTTTGTCTTCGCGAAGATTCATGTTCAGCCGAGACTCGAAGCCACCGCCGAATGCCCTGTTCATAATCGATAGTTCCGTCCAGGTCTCGGCGTCGTACGGCGCTATCGCATGACCTGCATAAATCGTGCTCGATTCAGCGTCAGGATAGTCAACAAGAATGACGCGTGCGTTTGCGACCAGCGCACTACCAATTGGCTCGCGCCCGGAATTGGCCTTCGCCGCCCATTTGCCGAAAGCCTTGTCAACCGCCTCCTTTGCCGCATCGATACCAATGTTGCCAATCAGGTACACCGTCATGTTATCCGGTGTAACTTCGGCGCGATGAAACGCTGCAAGCTTCGCCCGGTCGACTTGCTCGACTAGTTGTGGCGTCCAAACCGCTCCCATTCGGGACGTCGCACCGTAAACTGCGCGGTCGAACAGGCTGCCGGCGGCATCGGTCGGCGCAAGTTTTAGATTGGCGAGCCAGGCGGAAACTCGCGCCTGAAACTTGATCAGTTCGTCTTCCGGGAATATCGGGTTGCGCAGGATTTCTGCAGCCAGAACCAGGGAAGAGCGCAGGTGGATATTCAGAATTCGGTAGCGCATGGAGCTGCGTTCAAGTCCCGCCTGCGACCGTACGCTCATTCCAATCTTGTCTTTGGCCGCCGCTAATTCGTTGGCATCGTATTTCTTCGTGCCCTTGTCCAGCAATCCAAACACGAAACTCGCCAGCCCCGGTGCATCATCAGGTGCAGCGGTACTTCCAGTGTTTATTTGAATGGAGACATCCACGAGAGGAACATTGCCGCGAGTGGCAACGACAAGTTTCATGCCGTTGTCGAGCATCACGGTTTCGATATCGGGAAAATTGATGTTCGAATTTGCCACAACCGTCGGAATCGATGATCGATCAGCTTGCGCCTCTGCGACCGCATACTCCGGGAAAGGTTTTACCGTGAGCTGGTAGTAACCGCGCGTAAGCCATCGTCTGGCAGTCTCCTGTAGTTCCTTCGCTGTTGCGGCATTAATCCATTCGAGCTCCTGATTTACAAATAAGGGGTTGTTCGATAACAGTTGTCCCGCCGCGAGAATTCGACCTATTGATGAGCTGGTTTCAAGTGCAGCCAACATGCCCATATTAATACTGAGTTTGGCATTCTCAAGAATTTGGCTGTCGGGGCCCGACGCCAGGTAGTCGGCAATCGTCGCGTCCAGTATTGGCAAGACCTGCTCGGGCGTAACGCCCTCACGAAGATCGATAGTGATATTGTACTCGCCGCTCATGACACGTCCGTAAGCACTCCCGGAAACGCGAGTGGCAAGCTGCAACTCATCAACCAGCTTCTTGTGTAGCGGCGAATTTTTGTTGCCCAACAGCGAATCATTGACGAGGTACATTACCGTCGTGTCCTTGTCATTGAGACCAGGCAGTGCCCAAGTGCGGGAGATGCGTATCTGACCAACCTTGTCATACATCATCTCTTCGCGGTTTTCGGCCAGATTCGGAATCCACTTTTTTGCATGGGACAACGGCACGCCAGCCGGCGCCTCGCCGAAGTAGAACTCGACCTTTTCTTTTGCGTCTTCAATGCTGATATCGCCAGCCAGAACCATTACGACGTTCGAAGCACCGTAGTACTTGTTGAACCACGCATGTACGTCCTCCAGCGACGCCGCATCCAGGTCATCCATCGAACCGATCGTCGAATGGCGATAGGGATGATCGACCGGGTACAACCCGGCTCGGATCATGTCGCCCATTTTCGCGTACGGGCGTGTTTCACGCTGACGCTTTTCATTCTTTACGACGTCGCGTTGCTCGTCGAGGACGTCCTGCGTCACAGCGCCCAGCAAGTGGGCCATGCGATCACTCTCCATCCACAACGCCATATCGATCGCGCCCGACGGTACGGTTGCGTAGTAGTTGGTACGATCACTGTTAGTCGTACCGTTCATGCCCGTGGCACCAGCATCCGTAAACGGCGAAAAGAACTCACCATCGTGGTTCTCGGAGCTCTGGAACATGAGGTGCTCGAACAGGTGAGCGAAGCCGGTCTTGCCCTCAGGCTCATCCTTGGAACCCACGCCATACCACATGCCGACAAATACCGTCGGCGTTGAATGATCAGTGTGAACCAGAACAGTCAGCCCGTTGGCCAGCTCAAACGTCTCGTAGGAAATATCGACCTGCGACGACAATTCGTCGTTTGATCTCGCCTCTGCTGCGAGAATCAGGATAATCGTAGTTGCCATCAAGAGTGTGGCTGCACGGAATGAATGATTCACTGGAGTCCTGCTTTCTTGTCTGCTAATCGATTTTGTTTCGACCCTGGACGATGGTGCAAGTTCGAAGTCCTCTGACCCCTACGCGACCTCAAATAACGACGCCGCACCCTGACCACCACCGACGCACATGGTGCAAACCACGTATTTTGCGCCGCGGCGTTTTCCTTCGAACAGCGCGTGACCGACCATGCGGGCGCCCGACATGCCGTATGGATGACCAATGGATATCGCACCACCATCGACATTGAGCTTGTCGTTCGGAATTTCCAACCGGTCGCGGCAATAGATAACCTGCACGGCGAACGCCTCGTTGAGTTCCCAAAGATCGATGTCATCCATCTTCAGCCCGTTACGACGCAAAAGCTTTGGCACTGCAAACACCGGACCAATACCCATCTCGTCCGGTTCGCAGCCCGCAACCGCCGTTCCACGATAAATACCCAACGGCTCGAGGCCGCGTTTTGTGGCCACACCGGCTTCCATGATTATGACCGCCGATGCACCATCGGACAATTGACTCGCGTTACCGGCCGTGATGTAGCCGTTTTCACGAACCGGTTTGAGACCGGCAAGCCCTTCCAGCGTGGTTGAAGGCCGGTTGCCCTCGTCCTTTTCGAGGATGACGTCCTCGAAGGAGATTTCTTTTGTCTCCTTGTTCATTACTCCCTTGTTCGAAGGTAGCGGCACTATCTCTGCGTCAAACCTTCCGGACTCCTGTCCCGCCGCGGTCCGTTGCTGGCTTTGCAACGCATATTCGTCCTGTGCATCGCGGCTAATGTCGTAGCGCTTCGCGACAACCTCGGCTGTGTCAATCATTGGCATGTAAACGTGCTCGTGAAGTTCGAGCAGGCGCGGGTCTTTGGCACGGAAGGTATTGATGTGCTCGTTCTGCACCAGGCTGATTGATTCAAGCCCGCCGGCGACGATGATATCGACATTGTCCGCGACAACCGTCTTCGCAGCCAACGCGATCGCCATCATGCCCGACGAGCATTGCCGATCGACTGTCATTCCTGCCGTCGTCACCGGCAGCCCGGCAGACAACGCGATCTGCCTGGCGATATTCTGTCCCTGCGTTCCCTGAGGCATCGCACAACCCATTAGTACATCGTCTACCTCAGCGGACTCGAGACCAGCTCGTTCCACTGCATGCCTTACCGCATGCCCGCCAAGCGTTGGCGCCTCGGTATTGTTGAATGCGCCGCGATAAGCCTTGCCGATCGGCGTACGGGCGGTCGATACGATAACGGCTTCTCTCATTGGCTTGTCATTCCTGTTTCGAGTAGATCTCCTGCTGCTAGACTATGTCCGTAACAGGACCGCGGATCGTAACATGGCAAAGAAACTCAAGAATGAAAAAGGGCTACTCAAAGTCGCACTGGACATGATCCTTGAGGACGCCGTAAAACGCGGCGTTGTCGAATTCGAAGCGACCGATTCGCACGACCTTAAAATTGAATATGCCTATCGACTACTGGTCCATGACAAAGCGATCAGTCCTTTGCCACGCGATCAGGAGACATTGCCAAAAATAAGACACCGCCTGGCTATGTGGGTCACGCACAAACTACCCGCGGGCCACGAGCTCCTGCAATAACAATCGCGACTAGTCCCGGGAAACGCATTCAGCAAGCAAACACAGAATCTCAAACATCAGGCTCGCACCTACCAACGCCGTGCCGCCCGTCTGATCGAATGGCGGCGCGACCTCGACGACATCACCACCGACCAGGTTGAGGCCGCGCAATCCGCGCAATAATTTCAGCGCTTCGAATGTGGTGATACCGCCAATCTCCGGTGTGCCGGTACCCGGCGCGTAAACCGGATCGAGACCATCAACGTCGAACGAAATGTAGGTCGGCCCATCGCCGACAACTTTGCGCGCCTCGGCGATAACGGCGTCGACGCCGATTTCAGCGAACTCATCCATCATGACGACTCGCATGCCGCTGGCGTTCGAAAATTCCAGTCCCTCCAGCGTATTCTGCCCACCACGAATTCCAATCTGAATCGTACGTTTCGGGTCCAGCACCCCAGCTTCCACACTTAGCCGAAACGGCGCTCCATGGTGAAATTTCGAGCCATAGAACTCGCCCCAGGTGTCGGTGTGAGCATCAATGTGGATCATGCCCACAGGACGATCTGCGGCAATGCCTTTGAAAATCGGAAAGGTGATCGAGTGATCGCCACCGGCCGATAGCGGGATGACGCCTGCCTTGTGCACCTCAACGTAGAAATTCTCGATGTACTTGATCGCCTCATCAAGGTTGAACAGATGGTCGATCGGCACGTCGCCGACGTCAGCTATTTTCGCCAGTTCGTATGGCTGTATCTGCGTAGATACATTGATGGTGCGGAGCAGGCTCGAAGCATTGCGCATCTCGCGGGGCCCGTGACGGGCACCCGCGCGGTTGGTAACCCCGAGATCCATGGGTACACCAATCAACGCAATGTCCAGACCTTCGAGCGTCTCGGCAAGCGGCGCGCGCATGAATGTAGCAATCTCGGTGAAGCGCGGCCGACTCATTGCCTCGGTTGCCGTTGTTTTTCCGGATCTGGGTGTATCGGTCATTCACCGATAATGACATATTCATATTCATGAAATTGTCCATCATTACTGTCAACTATCGATCATGGGAGCATCTCGAGGCTGCGTTGCGCGCGCTGCAGACGAACTTCCCAGCCAACTGGGAAATTATCGTAGTCGACAACGAATCGGATGGCGTTGCACTTGCACAGTTTTCCGCGCGCTTCTCCTGGGTAACGTTCGTCGCCAATCCCAGCAACAGCGGCTTTGCCTTTGCTTGTAACCTGGGTGCCGCGAAAGCAAGGGGTCAGTGCCTGCTTTTTATGAACCCGGACGTTATTGCCAACCAGGCAAGCCTGCAGCAGCTCATTGAGGTTAAAGAAAATAATGACGACATCGCGATTCTGGCACCCAAACAAATATCGGGCAGCGGACAGCGACAAAAGGTGTTTGACGACTTTCCGAGCCTGTGGAATCAGAGCAAAACCGTGAAGTCGTTGCTGCGGATGATACTTCCCTCTGCTTTTCCTGACCCACGGGCAGAGTATGACGCGCTGGTCTACTGTGACTGGGTGACCGGCTCCGTCCTGCTAATCGACCGCAGCGATTTTGACGCCATCGGCGGCTGGTCGGAAGACTACTGGATGTACGTGGAGGACGCCGACTTGTGCCGTAGAGCACACGACTACGGCATGCGCGTTGCCTATACGCCGGAAGTGGAGGTCGTTCACGCGCACGGTGGCTCCAGTCGCCTCAACATCCGTGTCAAGTCAATGACCAAACTTGAGGTCATCATCTCGAAACACGTTTACACGCAACGCCATACCCGTGGCGCCGAACGCTGGCTGACGCACTTGCTGATCATGCTGTTGCGGCTGCCCGTGTTGTTACTGGCAGCGATTCTGGATGTGTTCACTTTGCGACGCGTTCCCCTGCTGCGGGTACGCAGCAAGATGCTCGCGGGCCTTGTCCAGTATTATTTCGGCGTGCTGCGCGGCGGCAGCTGGCTCAGCCCACGTGCGCTCGCAAATCGAACGGCTCAGGTGTAGTTCTTCGCGATCCACTCGCGGTAACTACCGTCGAGTACCGCACGCCACCACGATTCGTTATCGAGCATCCAGCCAAGCGTCTTTTGCAGTCCGGAGTCAAAGTTCTCTACCGGTTTGTAATCGAGTTCGTTCTCCGACTTCGTTGCGTTGATGGCATAACGCCAGTCATGGCCAAGTCTGTCCTTAACAAATGTGATGAGTGACTCTGTCGGCCGGCCACCGGCAGCGGGCGCGTCAGGAAAGACCGCGCAAAGCTCCGGTCTGGTCGCAAAACACTCGTCGATAGCCGCGCAGACAATCTTGACAATGTCGATGTTGGCACATTCGTTATTGCCGCCGATGTTGTAAGTCTCCCCGACCCTGCCGCGGTCGATCACAAGGTCGATCCCACGACAGTGATCTTCCACATACAGCCAGTCGCGAATGTTCGAGCCATCTCCATAAACCGGCAGCGGTTTTCCCGTCAGCGCGTTGACAATCATTAAAGGAATAAGCTTTTCGGGAAACTGGTACGGCCCGTAATTATTGGAGCAATTGCTGGTGCTGACCTGCAATCCGAATGTGTGGTGATACGCACGTACCAAATGATCGGAAGCGGCCTTGCTTGCCGCATAGGGCGAATTCGGTGCGTACGGTGTTTCCTCCGTGAACGCAGGGTCGTCAGGCCCCAGCGTGCCGTACACCTCGTCCGTCGAAACATGATGAAAACGGTGCGTCGCGGGAGCATCGTCACTATCCAGCCATGTTTCCCGCGCCACCTTTAGCAGATTATGCGTGCCGTTCACATTCGTCTGAATGAACGCGTCCGGCTCATGGATCGAGCGATCCACATGAGATTCCGCTGCGAAATGCACGATGGTGTCGAGCTTGCCGTCAACCAGCAACGACTGCACCAGCTCCTTGTCGCCGATGTCGCCTTGCACAAATTGAAAGTGTGGGTGGTCCTCTACGCGCGCGAGGTTCGCCCTGTTGCCGGCGTAGGTCAGCGCGTCGATCACCACAACACGATCGTCCGGATACTTGCGTGTCCAGTAGATGACAAAATTGGCGCCAATGAAACCCGCTCCACCGGTGACCAGCAGACTACGCATATGTCTCCGCATCCTTCAGGCTCACGCCACGTTTATCCTTTTCAGACAGCAGCGGTTTCTGCCCGTCGCGCAACGGCCAGTCGATGTCAATATCCACATCGTCCCATCGCAGCGTACGTTCGTGTTCCGGTGCAAAGTAATCGGTGCAACGGTAGGTGAATTCGGCGAATTCACTTAAGACCAGGAAGCCGTGTGCGAATCCCGGCGGAATCCACAATAACTTGCGATTATCCGCCGACAAAATGTCACCGGTCCACTGACCGAACGTCGGCGATGATTTTCTGAGATCGACGGCGACGTCGAATACCTCACCCCGAATGACGCGGACCAGCTTGCCCTGCGGTTTGTTGACTTGGTAATGCAGTCCCCTAAGTGCGCCACACGACGAGCGACTGTGATTATCCTGAACGAACGACGCATCGATGCCGGCTTCCTTGTACGTATTCTCGCGCCAGGTCTCCATCAAGAAGCCACGTTCGTCTCCATGAACGACAGGCTCGATGACTACCACATCGGCAATCTGTGTCGCAGTAAATTTCACTGTTCGCCAGCCGCCAGGATTGAGCGCAGATAGTCACCATAGCCGCTCTTACCCAGTCGGTCGGCAGCCGCGGCAAGCTGATCTGCATCAATAAACCCGTTGCTGTAGGCAATCTCTTCCGGGCAGCAAATTTTCAGCCCCTGGCGATGCTCGATGATCTGTACAAACTGCGAGGCTTCAAGCAGCGAGTCGTGCGTGCCCGTGTCCAGCCAGGCGGCGCCCCTGCCAATGACTTCGACCCGCAGTGAACCGTCGTTTAAATACAGGCCGTTGATGTCGGTTATCTCCAACTCGCCACGCACCGATGGCTTGAGATTCTTCGCCATCTCGACGACGCGCGAGTCGTAAAAATAGAGCCCGGTCACGGCGAAATTCGACTTGGGCTTTGCGGGTTTTTCCTCGATTCCAAGCACCTTGCCGTCATCATCGAAGTGCACGACGCCGTAACGTTCCGGGTCCTTAACGTGATAGGCAAACACGGTGGCACCAACAGACTGCGCAGCAGCAGATTGCAGCTGTTGTGCAAGGCCATGCCCGTAGAAAATATTGTCGCCGAGGATCAATGCCACCGAATCGCCGCCAATAAATTCTTCACCAATGATGAAGGCCTGTGCAAGCCCGTCAGGGCTGGGCTGGACCGCGTAAGAAAGAGATATCCCCCACTGACTGCCATCGCCCAGCTGCTTCTCAAACGCGGCCTGATCCCCAGGAGTAGTGATAATCAGGATGTCGCGAATTCCGGCACTCATCAATGTCGACAAGGGATAATAAATCATTGGCTTATCGTAGATCGGCATAAGTTGTTTGCTGACAGCAAGCGTTAGCGGATGCAAGCGCGAACCGGTTCCGCCCGCCAGAATTATTCCTTTCATGGTCTTGGCAGTCATCGCACACCTCCATTGTTCGCCTCGTCGCCGGCCTCAATTATTCGAAATGAAGGAATCGGAATGATGTACTTACCACCGCGCTTTCCATAGTCAGCTGTAACTTTGATGATTTCTCGCGCAAAATTCCAGGATAGAATTAGCAGGTAGTCCGGCGCATCGCTAGCCAATATGTCTCGATCCACGATCGGAATTCCGTTGCCGGGCGAAAACTTGCCGATCTTCTCAGGTGTATCGTCAACAATGTAGTCGATCGTAGATGCATCAAGACGGCAGGCGTTCAACAGAGTGTTGCCTTTTGCGGACGCTGCGAACGCGGCGATTTTCGCGCCACCTTTCTTGAGGTCCGCCAGGTTCCTGACCAGGTCGCCAATAAGATTTTCAGTATCACGATTCCATGACTCATAAATACTAACGTCGTGATAGCCGTCCTGCTTTTCTCTCGCAATTAGATCCGCAACACTCGATTGGACCTCGTGTGTGCCCTGCCGCGCAATGAAGACACGTACCGTTCCGCCGTGGATATCCTGCTTTTGCACATCGAAGATCTGCATACCCAGACTCTCGACAAGCCGCCGCAGCGGCTCAAGCAACACGTAACTCAAGTGCTCAAAGTAAATCGTGTCGAACTCGCGCTGCTCGATAAAATCGACGCAATATGGAAATTCAAGCATTAATGCACCGCTTTCATGAAGGCAATCCTGTGCTGCAGACACAAAAACATGCATGTCATCGACGTGTGCAAATACGTTTGTCGCGGTAATAAGACGAGGCCGCCCGTGATCTTCAACAACCTTCGCCGCTACGTCCGGTCCCCAGAACTCACAAATTGTCGGCACGCCGTGCGACTCCGCTATTTCAGCCAGGTTCCTGGCTGGGTCGACATTGACGACACTGACGCCCAGCTCGTTTTTGAACTCGGCTAACAACGCACCATCATTGCCTGCTATATCCACAACGAGATCGGATTCTCCAAGCCGCAGTAGTTCTCCTACTGATTTGGCCATCTCGCGACAATGCTTCACGTAGGCCTTATTGATCGACGAGCGATATGCATAGTTCGAAAACATTTTTTCCGGATCGATGACGACTGTCAACTGCGACAACGAACAGTCCTTGCAGAATTGCACCTGCATCGGAAAACGCCGCATTTGCCTGGCGGCCTCTGCTGAATCTGCAAAACTGTTAGCCAGCGGCATCATGCCGAGATCCATATAGCGAAGCAGATCCTTACTGCCACAGATCCGGCACGCGTTTACCTCGCGAACAACGTCAAGTCGTGATTCGAGATCGGCCCACCGGTCGAGATTCAGCGACGAATCCGCCGTCGAGTCATGCGGTGCTTCGTCACGACTGATTTTCCTGACCTTTGGGTTCCGCTCGGACGCGTATTCGTAAAGCGTACGGCGCGGGCCACCGATATTGAGCACGCCGGTGGCAGAGCCGCCGGCTGGGTT
>JACZTO010000020.1:0-7670 GCA_022573655.1 Pseudomonadota bacterium | reverse complement strand
CTTCAAGCTTCGCCTTTCGGGAACGATCATACACCTTTGGTGCTCACGCCATAAAGCGTGTCGTCATTGAGGTAAACCAGGATGTCTCTAAAAATATGTTAAACCGCAACAACCACGCACATCGAAGGTATATCTCATATCTAAAAATAGCGGCGTTCGTATCGATCATGGCGTTCAGTATTTTCGGCGCGACCTCGTCGACATATTGTTTGGAAGACCACTTGTCCGCAAACGCAGCGGGGTATTGAAAAATACTTGCACCAAAACTGGTACGAATAATCAGGTGATTGGCAACCGCGCGAACCGCAGCCTCGCCTGCGAGCTTGGTCCACGCGTATAGATTCGAGGGCAGCACTTCGTCGCTCTCGGAGTAGTTGCCACGGTCGCCTTTATAAACGTAGTCCGATGATATATAGACGAGCCTCATTTGCGACCCAAGGCATGCCTGTGCCAGATTAACAGTACCCTTGATGTTCACATTCAGTGCGTCAGACGGGTCGGCTTCAATGTCTCGATTATTGGTGACGGCAGCCGCGTGAATAATAACCTTCGGCGAGAGTTCGTCTACGTAATCGGCCACGGCGGAAGCATCGGTGATGTCCAGATCACTACGGCGCGGCGCAATCAGGTCTGCGCCCAACTTCAACAATTCAATTCCCAGGAGGCCGGTTCCGCCCGTCAACAGTATTCGCACTATTCCAACTCCGTGCCTTGCTACCCGTTTCGGGCACTGAGTGCGAATGGTACAGCAGAGACGCGCAGATTCGACTGCTTTTTGTGCGAGATTCCGGCATGATTCCAGCCACGAAGCACTCCTGCCTTGACCGATCTGTCTGCCCCGACGTTCCGAGAATTTCATGAGAAAACTGCTCAACAAGTTATTGATCAAGTTTGGGATTTTGATCACCAAGGCACCGGTGTTGCTGGCCAATCAAGAGCTCTCAACGTCAGACTCGTTTCCGGTCGAACTCACAGAAAAAATCGTAGTCGATGCGCCGACTGACACTCCGGACAACGAGCTGTTCGACATTTTTTCTTCGGACACGGACGTCCACAAGTGGCATCACTATTTCGACATATATTCGAAACATTTCGAGCAGTATCGAGACCGTCCGATTCGCATGCTCGAGATCGGCGTCTTCAGGGGCGGTTCGTTACGGATGTGGAAAAACTATTTTCACGCCGACTCGACGATCGTCGGCATCGATATCGACAAGTCATGCCAGGCACACGAAATTGCCGATAAGAATGTTTTCGTTCGAATCGGCAGCCAGGCCGATCCACATTTTCTCAACCAGGTTAACGCGGAGTTCGGCCCTTTCGACATCATCCTCGATGATGGCAGCCACAAGACTCACCACCAGATTATCAGCTTCGGCGCGTTGTTCAGATCGGCACTGCAAGACGGCGGCTGCTATATGGTCGAGGATACGCACTCCAATTACTGGCTTAAACACGTCGATAGCGGCGAGACTTTTATCGATCTGGCGAAGCAGATGGTCGACATGCTTCACGAACCGTACCTCGGCCGCAAGGAAACGAATTTCCGCCAGGGCCACGCCGACGCTGTAGATCAAATGGAATTGAGTTACCTGAGCGCCAATCTTTCAGGAATCGCTTTCTACGATTCCATCGTTGTATTCGACAAGAAGAAACGCTACCTGCCGAAGAATGAATTGCGGTGATTTGTGATGTAAACGTAAGCGTCGCGACGCGTTACCAATCTTGGGGCAATTCCACTCACAGCCGTCAGTGGACAATCTGAAGGTACCGCTTTAGACTAATTCTGACATCTGCCGTACCGGTTGTGGAGAACAAGAATGAAGAATAACTCCTGCGCTGCAATGCTCCTGCTCATCATAGTCCTGATTTTTCCCGGCCCCAACGCGCGGGCCGACGATCCAGAGGGGACGCTGGAGAAAATCGCGAGAACCGGCGAGTTCGTGATCGGTTACCGTACTGACGCGAGCCCATTGTCCTACGAGAACGCAGACGGTCAGCCGTCAGGATATTCGGTCGATCTGTGCCGGCGAATCGCGGCTGGTATCAAAGTGCATCTCGGCAAGGACGATATCAAAACAATATTCGTACCTGTTAAGTCAAGTGAACGCTTATCGGCAGTTGTTACTGGCAAGATTGACATCGAGTGTGGTTCAACCACGATTACATTGTCACGCCAGAAGCAGGTTGACTTCACGCTGCCGACATTTGTGACCGGTGGGAGTGTACTGTCGCTTGCCAAGACTGGAATTCAAGACATGTCCGACTTGTCCGGTAAAAAGGTTGGGGTCGTCAAAGACACATCCACGGTCGAGCCGCTACGAGATTACTTGCAAAGAAACCTGATCGACGCAGAGGTCGTCATTGTCGACGATCGCAAAGAAGGCATGCAACGGTTGGACCGGGGCAGTATCGACGCGTTTGCTTCGGATCAGATCGTATTGATTGGCCAGGTAATCGAAGCACTCCATCCGAAGCAGTACTCGCTTGTGACTGAGACATTTTCTTACGAACCTTATGGACTTGTGGTACGACGAAACGACGCCGAATTTCGGCTCGTTGCCAACAGGTCTCTAGTCCAGGTATACCGTAGCGGGCAACACATTCAAATATTCAATAAATGGATTGGTCGCATTGGCATTCGCCCGTCACCCATTCTTGTTGCGATGTACCAGCTCAACACTCTTCCTGATTAGGCAGAGCTCCTGCGCTACGAGTAATATGGTGGCCAGGGGCTGGGCCGAACCACCGACATGCGGATTTTCAGTTTGATTGTGGAGGCTCTTTGGCTACTATATTCAATAGATTGCCAAGATGCCCGTTGCTCAATTTGCATAGCTGTGCGCGACGGTGCACAACTGATTCACGCAATGCTCACGCATCGTGTCCGGCGCTGATAGCGTCGGCGCCGTTGGGCCGGTCTGATGCTCGAAATAAAAGGACCGGCCTCGCGGTCCTGTGCATCGAACAATAACTATCAACTGAGCCGTCCGCGACGTAAGAGAGCTGTTAAGTGAAAGCATCCAACCTGCTGGTCAAATGCCTGGAAGAAGAAGGCATCGAATACATTTTCGGCGTACCCGGCGAGGAAAATGCCGACTTCATGATGTCCCTTGAAGATTCAACGAAAATCAAATTCATTTTGACGCGCCACGAGCAGGGTGCTGCGTTCATGGCCGAGATCTACGGCCGCCTTACGGGTAATCCCGCGGTAGCACTGGGTACACTCGGGCCAGGCGCAACGAACCTGATCACGGGCGTGGCCGATTCCAACATGGATCGCGCGCCGATGCTCGTACTGACAGGCCAGGGCTCGACGGACCGCCTGCATAAAGAGTCGCACCAGATCATGGACGTCGTAAGCATGTTCAAGCCCGTCACAAAATGGGCGACCACAATTCTGCATCCCGACACTATCCCGGAGATCGTCCGCAAGGCGGTGCGGCTCGCGCGCACCGAGAAGCCCGGTGCCGTGCACATCGAACTGCCTGAAGATATTGCTGCAATGGACACGAGTTCTACCCCGCTGACGCCGCGACGATTTCGCCGTGCCGTGCCCGATGACAAGATCGTCAATCAGGCCTTTGAAATGCTGAAGAAAGCGAAGCGCCCGGTCATCATCGCCGGCAACGGCTGCATTCGGCGCCGAGCGAGCAAGCAGCTGCGGTTACTGTGCGAAAAAACCGGCATCGGTGTGATCAGCACCTTCATGGCCAAGGGCTGTGTGGATATGGACGCTGACTACTGCCTCTATACCGTGGGTCTGGGTACTAAGGATCGGGTCAACGCTGCAATCGATGACGCTGACCTTGTGATTACACTCGGCTTCGACATGGTCGAGTACCACCCGCAGCTTTGGAACTCGAACAAGGACAACTGTATCCTGCATGCCGATTTCCTGCCGGCGGAGATCGACGAGCACTACGATCCTGAAACCGAACTGATCGGCGACCTCGCACACACACTCTGGATGCTCAATAAGCGACTCGACGAGCACGGCCCGCTAGCTTTTGAACTTGAACAGCAGCGCCGCATACGCGCAGACATGGCGGACGATTTCGCTGAGCACAAGGACGACCTCACCGAGGGCACGATACGGCCGCAAAAGGTGCTGTGGGATGTCCGCCAGGTCATGGGGACGCGTGACATCCTGTTGTCCGATGTGGGCGCCCACAAAATGTGGATCGCCCGCCATTATCACTGTCATGAGCCGAATACTTGCCTGATCCCGAATGGCTTTTGCTCGATGGGCTTTGCGCTTCCCGGCGCGATCGCCGCAAGTATCGTGCACCCTGATCGGCGTATCCTTAGCATTTGCGGCGACGCCGGCTTCCTGATGAACGTGCAGGAAATGGAAACGGCGACACGTATCGGTAGCAATATCGTCGTGATGGTCTGGGAAGACAATGAGTACGGTTTGATCGCCTGGAAACAGGAGGGCCAATTCGGTCGCCACACTGACCTCGCCTTTGGCAATCCGGATTGGGAACTGCTCGCGAAGTCCTTCGGTTGGCACGGTCACTTCGTAAGAAATGCTGCCGACCTTAAGGGCGAATTGGAGGCCGCCTTTATTGAGCAGGGACCGAGCCTCGTGGTCATTCCCATCGATTATCGCGAGAACGAGCTACTGACAAAGAAACTGGGAGAGATCCAGTGCGTGATCTGATGCTGGAATCGTCGCGTCCCGCCGTCGGAACGTTGACTGTCAATTCACCCTACGACGGTCGCGAACTGGACCAGCTCGCAACGAGCGGCCTGGAGCATGTCGACGATGCGCTGGCAGCAGCCCACGCGTTGTTCCGTGATCGCAGCAGCTGGTTGTCAATTCCGCAGCGCCTGGAAATCCTCGCCAGGACGGCGGAGATCATGGCGTCTGAGGTCGAGGAGCTGACCCTTGTGGCGGCGAGCGAAGGCGGCAAGCCGTATTCCGATTCGAAGGTAGAAGTCATCCGCGCCATCGACGGCGTGCACCTGTGCGCGGAGACGTTGCGCAGCCACCCCGGTGACGTAATCCCGATCGGCACGACCCCGGCAACGGTCGGAAGGATTGCGTTTACGCGCAAGGAACCGATCGGTGTCGTCGTCGCCGTGAGTGCATTCAATCATCCGCTCAACCTGATCGTGCACCAGGTCGGCCCGGCGGTAGCCAGCGGTTGCCCGGTTGTCGTCAAGCCTGCTGCAGATACGCCGTTGTCCTGCATCCGCTTTGTCGAGATCCTTCGCGAAGCCGGTCTGCCTGATGCATGGGCACAGGTCGTTATCACTGACGACCGCGAAGCGGCTGAAGCACTGGTCACGGACCCGCGAGTGGGTTTCTTCAGCTTCATTGGCAGCGCCCGCGTCGGCTGGATGCTGCGCTCGAAGTTAGCGCCTGGCGCGCGCTGTGCGCTCGAACACGGAGGCGCTGCTCCGGTAATACTCGCCCCGCCCTACGATCGTGAAGCCGCGTTGACCTCCGTCCTCAAAGGTGGCTTCTACCACGCCGGCCAGGTGTGCGTGTCGGTACAAAGACTGTACATTCCGAAATCCGAGGCAGAGGAATTTGCCAAAGCGCTGGCTGCCCGCGCAGCCGACCTGAAGGTCGGTGCGCCCGAAGAGCCGACGACCGAGGTGGGCCCATTGATTCGACGTGCGGAAGTCACGCGTGTCGCCGATTGGGTCGATGAAGCAGTAGCGGCAGGGGCGCAGCTGTTGACCGGCGGCAAGGCGATTTCCGATAGCTGCTACGCTCCGACCGTGCTTCTCGATCCGCCCGCGGACGTCCGGGTCAGCAAGCTCGAGATTTTCGGTCCGGTCGTCTGCGTGTACGGCTACGACGACCTCGATGCGGCGGTAGCAGAGGCCAATGCCCTGCCCGTCGCCTTCCAGGCTGCCGTGTTCAGCAACGACATCGACCAGTCGATGCGACTGTACAAGCAACTGGACGCGTCGGCCGTCATGATCAACGACCACTCGGCGTTCCGCGATGATGTCATGCCGTTCGCAGGCCTGCGCGAATCGGGTCTCGGCGTAGGCGGTATCCCCTACACGATGCACGACATGCAGATCGACAAGATGTTGGTCATCAAGTCAGCCGACCTCTGACAGGGAGTCCATCAATGAGCGAAACACTCGAAACCGGCCTGTTCTTGATGCAGGCACTTGCCACACTATTCGTCTTCGCCATCGGCGTCGGCATCCTTGCGGTCATTATCATGTACATCGTCGACAGGACTCAGACGAGCCACACCGTGCGCCGCAACTTCCCCGTCGTCGGCCGCTTCCGATACCTCTTCGAGCACCTCGGTGAGTTCTTTCGGCAATATTTCTTTGCGCTCGACCGCGAGGAAATGCCATTCAACCGGGCGCAACGCTCCTGGGTGTACCGCGCCTCGAAAGGTGTCGATGGTACGGTCGCGTTCGGCTCCACGTTGAACCTGTCGCCGACCGGCACGCCGATCTTCGTCAACTGCCCATACCCGACACTCGAGGAAGACGCGGCGCCCACATCGCCACTCACGATCGGCCCCTACGCGCGACGGCCCTACGACGCGAAATCCGTTTTCAATCTGTCGGGCATGAGTTACGGCGCCATCTCGAAGCCGGCGGTGCTCGCATTGTCGAACGGCTCGCGCATGGCCGGCATCTGGATGAACACAGGGGAAGGCGGGCTGTCGCCGTGGCACCTCGAGGGCGGTGCGGACATCGTGTTCCAGATCGGCACGGCCAAGTACGGTGTCCGGGATGAAAACGGCAAACTCGATGACGACAAGCTGCGTGCCGTGGCCGCGCACAACACCGTGAAAATGATTGAGCTCAAGCTGAGCCAGGGCGCGAAACCCGGCAAAGGCGGCATATTGCCAGGCGGAAAAGTGACCGAGGAGATCGCAGCGATCCGCGGCATTCCGGCTGGCGACAGCTCGATCAGTCCCAACAGGCATCCGGAGATCAACTCGGCAAGTGACCTGCTCGACATGATCAACCATATCCGCGAAGTAACGGGGTTGCCTACCGGCTTCAAGGCCGTCATCGGCGCCTACGGCTGGCTCGACGAGCTATTCGCCGAAATTCGTGAACGCGGCATCGAGACGGCACCCGACTTCATCACGGTCGACAGTGGTGATGGTGGCACAGGCGCAGCACCGATGAGCCTGATCGACAACGTCGGTTTGCCACTCAAGGAGAGCCTGCCACTGGTCGTCGACAAACTCAGCGAGTATGGCCTGCGCGAACGTGTCAAAGTCGTCGCGAGCGGCAAGCTAATCAACCCGTCGGACGCGGCTTGGGCCCTCTGCCTGGGCGCAGACTTCATCAACTCGGCGCGCGGTTTCATGTTCGCGCTTGGCTGCATCCAGGCACTGCAGTGCAACAAGAACACCTGTCCAACCGGGATCACTACACATGACAAAAAGCTTCAGCGCGGGCTTGTGCCCGCGGACAAGGCGGAGCGCGTGCGGCGTTACTCAGAGACGATGCGCAAGGAAATTGGCGTCATCGCCCATTCATGCGGCGTTCCCGAACCGCGGCTGCTGCGGCGTTACCATTGCCGCATCGTCCAGGGAGATGGGCGTTCTATTCCGCTCGACGAAATCTACCCTGACGTCCATAGCGCCTACGGAACCTGATGGATTTAACGCCCGACGCGTAGTTAACGAACAACGCGGCAAGCGGGCTTGGAAGGCCGCTCGTAA
>JACZTO010000051.1 GCA_022573655.1 Pseudomonadota bacterium | reverse complement strand
ATATGGACTTCGGCGCGACTGACGCCGCCGATGGTGAAGCGGCGGAAGTGGTCGATTTCCTCTTTGAAGAATCTGCGGATGTTGATGCTGGTGCAGAGGACGTTGCTGCTGCTGACCAAAGTGCAGTCGACATTGATCTTGAGCCGACCGCTGGAAGTCCGACGATGGAAGCAGCGGCAGACGATTTTGACAAGACTGCGGAGATGCCGGCACCCGAAATTGGCTCTCCGACGATCGAAGAACAATTCGCCGACTTCAGCGGCACCTCCGAGCTGCCGTCGATCGATGAGTCACTGGGTCAGGCAATATCTGACAGTGGTCAGGATGCGGACCAAACGGCCGAAATCAACCTCGACGATCTGGATCTCGATATTGACGGACTTGCGGAGACGGAAATTGCCTCGCTGGACGATCTGGACGATCTGGATGTAACCGGGCGTAACGAATCGTTGCCGGATCTTGCCGAAGCAACAGGCAAAAACCCTGAAGTGAGCATGGACGACACCGGCATTCGCCAGGGATTGGACATTTCGGCCACAGGCATAGGTGAAGGACTTGATCTCGATGATCTCGAACCGACCAAGGAAATGCGCCTTGCTGCGGACGAAACGGGCCGCATGCCAATGGAAGATATTGAGAGTGACCAGGATTTGCTTGATGCAACGGGTCATACGCAAGTTCTCAGCGCGGAAATGGCGGTGGATACAGCGGCGGACCTGAGCGGGGTTATTGCCGATGGCGACGCAACGATGCTTGCGCCCGGCTTCGGCGACGATGACACGATCGAGAATCTTCCTGAAGAGGCGGAGACCGTGCTCGCGCCATTGGATGAAGACGACGATTTTGACTTCGCGAAGACCGAAGCATTGCCTGTCGACGTATTTACAGGCGACTCAACCAATGCAGCAACGGGGGAAATGCCGAACCTCGCGGGTACCGATGTTGATCTGGATCTGGACGATCTCACGGCCGCGCTCCAGGTGAGCGAGGTAGAGGACACTTTACAACAACCCGGCGAGGATGCGACTGTCGAGCACATACGACCAGAAATGTCTGAAGAAACGACTGAAGTGCCGACAATGAATTTGTCTCCGGACGACATGAGCAGCGAATTACAAGACGCTCGCACCATGACCGAGGTTGGCACTAAACTTGATCTTGCCCGCGCATATGTCGATATGGGCGATCCTGCCGGTGCACGCAGCATCCTCGAGGAAGTTCTGGACGAAGGCGACGAAGGACAGAAGCAGCAGGCACAGAAACTGCTGGACTCGCTGCCGAGTTAATAGTAATTCGCATCGCGCTCGGCATTGAGTACGACGGCACGGCGTATAACGGCTGGCAACGCCAAAAAACCGGCCTGGGCATACAGCAACTCATCGAAGAAGCCCTGACATCGGTCGCTAATGCCACTGTGACTGTGACTTGCGCCGGCCGTACGGACACGGGTGTTCATGCGACGGGCCAGGTTGTCCATTTTGACACCGAAAATGCGCGTAGCGAGCGCGGCTGGCAACTCGGTGCGAACAGTCATCTCCCGGATGACATCAGCGTGACCTGGGCCAAGCGGGTCGATGACGAATTTCATGCTCGTTTTTCTGCGACCGGTCGCGGCTATCGTTATCGAATATTGAATCGTGAACAGCGCTCTGCGTTGTATCGACATCGCGCCTGGTGGGTCCAGCGGCCATTGGATGAGCAGCGCATGCAGGAAGCAGCAGAACTGCTTGTCGGTAAACACGATTTCTCATCGTTTCGTGCGGCCGGCTGTCGGGCCGCGACTGCCGTGCGTGAAATTACCGGCATCTCGATCCGCAGGGACGGTCACTGGGTGACTGCCAGTATCTCTGCCAACGCATTCTTACAGCACATGGTGCGCAATATCATGGGTTCACTGGTTGCGGTCGGTACAGGCGAAGAATCATCGCAGTGGCTGCAAGCCGTGCTTGCTGCCCGGGACCGGCGCAAGGGCGGAATGGCCGCACCCGCGCATGGATTGACACTCATCTCAGTCGATTACCCGCAAGCGTTTGAAATTCCTGATGCATTAACGTCGTACTAGTACTCCTGCAAGGCGAAAATGGATATCATGTTGTAATGGGTTGGCTAGACAAATTGATGCCCTCACGCATCAGCACTGAAAATCGCACGAAGTCAGTGCCTGAAGGTGTCTGGATCAAATGCACACGATGCGATGCGCAGCTGTATCGAAATGAGCTGGAGCGCAATCTTCAGGTGTGCCCGAAGTGCAATTACCACATGCGCATCGGTGCGCGAAAGCGCCTTGAGTATTTCCTCGATCCTGATTCGCAACAGGAAATGTCGGCACATCTTGAGCCCGAAGATCCGCTCAAGTTCAAAGACACCAAACGCTATCGCGATCGCTTGGTTGCCGCGCAGAAAAAGACCGGCGAGACCGATGCGCTGGTCAGCGTGACGGGCAAATTACATGGCCGTCCGGTTGTCGCATGTGCGTTCGAGTTTGGGTTCATGGGTGGTTCAATGGGCTCTGTCGTTGGTGAGCGTTTCGCGCGTGCGGCACGACATGCTACCGACAACAATATGCCAATGATTGCGTTTTCCGCCAGCGGTGGCGCACGTATGCAGGAAGCGTTGTTCTCCTTGCTGCAGATGGCGAAGACAGCGGCAGCGCTTGCCAATCTGGGGGCGAAGGGACTTCCCTATATCTCCGTACTCACCGATCCGACAACGGGTGGCGTATCGGCCAGCCTCGCCATGCTCGGCGATGTCAACATTGCGGAACCCAATGCGCTTATCGGATTCGCCGGCCCGCGCGTTATCGAGCAGACGGTTCATGAACGCCTGCCGGAAGGTTTTCAGCGTAGCGAGTTTCTCCTGGACCATGGCGCAATCGACATGATCGTCGACCGTCGCAAACTGCGAGACGAAATCGGCGAGCTGCTGGCCAAGTTCCAGGGCCTGCCGAGCCCTGTACCCGCGACGTAAGTCCACATGTTGCCCGACGGTGCGCCAATGTCTGACTGGCTGTCCTGGCTGGAGACCTGTTCGCCAAATGAAATAGATCTCGGTCTCGAACGCGTGCAAGCCGTACTTGAACGCCTTGGGCTGGAGCGGCCCGGGCACCTGTTGCTTGTCGCTGGAACCAACGGCAAGGGCTCATGCGTTGCGATGACCCAGGCGTTGCTACTGGCCTCCGGCGTGAGCGTTGGCGCCTACACCTCACCACATGTGCTGCGTTACAACGAACGCATTGCCGTCAATGGCACGCCGGCGACTGACACCGACATCATTGCAGCCTTTGAGCGCGTCGAAGCCGTGCGCGCAGACGTTCCGCTGACGTATTTCGAATACGGTACTTTAGCTGCGATGGTGGTATTTGCGGCAGCAGAAGTGCAAGCCTGGGTTTTGGAAGTCGGTATGGGTGGGCGTCTTGACGCGACGAATGTGCTGGACCCGACAGCTGCATTGATCACCAATGTGTCGCTTGATCATTGTGACTGGCTGGGCGATGACATCGAGTCGATCGCCGTGGAGAAAGCGGGTGTCATGCGCAAGGGCATGGCGGTTGTGTTCGGCGCGGAGCAGGTGCCCAAGGCAGTGCTGGTGCGCGCCGCGGAGCTGGGCGCGGACCTGCTTGTGGCGGGCAGGGATTACGCCCATGCAATGAACGCAGACGGCACCTGGAACTGGCGCGGTCGAACGCAATCTCTGCAAGCACTGCAGCCGCCGGGCCTCATGGGATTATTTCAGATCGGCAATGCGGCCGCCGTGCTGTCGCTGCTCGATGTGGCCGGCTTCACGGCACTTCTCAGTGTCGCGAGCGTGAATGCCGTACTGCCGGCGCTTAGCCTGACCGGTCGCGCCCAGCGCGTGATGATGCATGGCACGGAGTGGCTCCTCGATGTCGCGCACAACCCCGCTGCAGCCGCCGTGCTTGCCGAGACGCTGCAGGCAAATACCGTTGCGGGCACCACGACTGCAATTATCGGCATGCTTGACGACAAAGACGCAACGGGTTTCATCGTGGCGTTGCGGGATCAGGTTGAGCGCTGGATTGCGGTAACCGCAGACAGCCCCAGGGCCGTGCCGGCGGATGAACTGGGGCGGCAAATCGCGAATCTCTGCGATCGGCCTTGTCTGGTTGCAGATTCGCTTGCCTCAGCCATGCAATTTGCCCGGCGCGACGTGGCAGAAAATGACAGAATACTTGTCACGGGATCGTTCTTTCTGGTGGGTCCCGTCCTCAAACAGCTTGGGCTATAATTGCGACCCTGACCATGATGGAACGAGCCTTGAAAGAACGCATTATCGGCGCAGTGGTACTGGTCATTTTCGTCGTGCTCGTGGTACCTGTTTTTCTGGACGGACCGCCCAGGGAAGGTGAATTCGTGACAGAGCGCATCACGTTGCCCGGCCAGGAAGGCCAGGAAATTACGACGGTTATTCTCGATCGTGAGCGATCTGTTCCCATACCCGCTGCGAGTAATAATCCGGAAGAACCGCAAACGCGCAGTGCGCCGCAGGTCGTCACGCTGCAACCTGAGCCCGATTCTGCGCAGCCTGAAACTGTGCCCTCGCCGGTTGCTGAGTCAACGACGGGCATGTGGACCGTGCAGCTGGGAAGTTTTTCGAACAAGAATAACGCCGAGAAACTGGCTGCTGACCTCAGAAAGCAAGGTTTCCACGCATTTCTGAGCCAGCTTGAGACAGATTCCGGGAAGCTGCATCGTGTCCGTATCGGCCCACAAAAAGACCGCGAAAGTGCGGCGGCGATGGCCGCGCGGTTGCTCAAAGTCGGGCGTAAAGGACAAGTGGTACCGCATCCCTGATGTTCTGCTAGAATCCGATTCCATCCTTACCCGTCACGTGCCGACCTGAGACGACATCCTCGATGCCGATCATCGACATAATCATTGCCATCGCCATAATCGCGTCCGTCATTGTTGGCTACGTGCGTGGCTTTGTGAAAGAAGCGATTTCGATCGCAGCGTTGGTCGTCGCCATCTGGGCGGCGCTGTATTTTGGCCCGATCGTTGGGGAAATATCACAAAGCTGGATCAGTTCTGCGGAACTGCAAGTATGGTTCGGACGCATCCTGGTGTTTGCCATCGTCCTTTCGGTCGGCGGACTCCTGGGCTGGGGAATCTCGAAGTTGATTCGACTCTCGGTGTTGAGCGGCATGGATCGCGTGCTGGGATCCGCGTTTGGCGCAGTGCGTGGCATCTTGCTGGTTGCCCTGGGCGTCATCGCCGGCCAGTTTACGGGTCTCGATAATGATGACTGGTGGATGGATTCGACACTGATTCCGCATGTCGAGGTGGTGGCCGACTGGATCGAGGTCATGGCGCCGAAAGGATTTGAACTGATGATACCGGACGAGGTGGCCGATGCATTGCCGCTGAACCTGCCGGTGGAGCTGTAAAGACGAACTATGTGCGGCGTAATCGGTATCGTAACCAACCAGCCGGTTAGTCAGGCTTTGTACGACGCCTTGACCGTTTTGCAACACCGCGGTCAGGACGCTGCAGGTATTGTGACGTGGAGCGATGACCACGGGCTTAAGCAGCGCAAAAGCAATGGACTGGTACGTGATGTGTTTCGGCATCGTCACATGATGCGTCTGAAAGGCCATGTCGGTATTGGTCATGTACGCTATCCGACGGCTGGCGGTTCAAAGTCGTCTGAGGCGCAACCTTTCTACGTCAATTCACCCTACGGCATTTGTCTGGCGCACAATGGTAATCTGACGAACTATGAGGAACTCGCTGAGCTTCTGATTCGCGACGACCGGCGTCATTTGAGCACCAATTCCGATTCTGAAGTGCTCCTCAATGTGTTTGCACACGAGCTGCAAACGCGTGTCAATGGCAGCCCAACGCCCGAAAATATATTTGACGCTATCGACGCGGTGCATCGTCGTTGCAGGGGCGGGTACGCAGTTGTCGCGCTCATCGTCGGCTTCGGCATCGTTGCCTTTCGCGATACTCACGGTATTCGGCCGCTGGTTTTGGGTGAGCGCGCGGCGGCTGACCGCAAGGACTACATGGTCGCGTCCGAGAGCGTGGCGCTTGATATCCTGCAGTTCACGCGCGTACGGGACGTGCGACCCGGCGAGTGTATCTATATCGAAAACAATGGAGCATTCCATTGCCGCGATTATTCCGGCGCGGTGAGCTACACACCTTGCATATTCGAACACGTTTATTTCGCGCGTCCCGATTCCATTCTCGATAATTTGTCGGTCTATAAGGCACGATTGCGCATGGGTGAACAGTTGGCCGGCAAAATTGTGCGTGACTTCCCGGACCATGACATTGATGTGGTTATTCCAATTCCGGACACGAGCCGCACGGCCGCGCTGCAGGTGGCCTACCACCTTGGCGTCAAGTATCGCGAAGGCTTTATCAAGAATCGCTACATCGGCCGCACGTTTATCATGCCGGGGCAAGCGCAGCGCGCGCAGTCTGTTCGCCACAAGCTGAACGCGATAGACCTCGAG
The DNA here is from genome assembly GCA_022573655.1 of Pseudomonadota bacterium. GTDB lineage: Bacteria > Pseudomonadota > Gammaproteobacteria > Steroidobacterales > Woeseiaceae > UBA1847. Next base: position 5,537 of record JACZTO010000051.1, on the reverse strand, counting down.
TTTCGCGGCAAGAATGTACTGCTGGTCGATGACTCTATCGTGCGCGGAACGACATCGAAACAAATCATCAAACTGGCGCGGGAAGCGGGCGCCAGAAAAGTGTATTTCGCATCGGCAGCGCCACCGGTTCGCTATCCCAACGTCTACGGAATCGACATGCCCGCAGCATCCGAATTGATTGCCAACGGTCGCAGCGTTGTGGAAATACAGGAATTGATCGGTGCCGATCGCCTGATCTATCAGGACCTGCAGGGCCTGATACGTTCGGTTCGTCATGACAATTCGGAGATTTCCGAATTCGATACCTCGTGCTTTTCCGGAGAGTACGTAACCGGTGATGTTACAGAGGAATACCTGCGGGAGCTGGAAGAGCGTCGCAATGATGCCGCCAAGCGAAAAAGTGGTAACAAACGCAAGCATAACGTCGGAGAATCACGCGCCAACGTCGTCGGGCTGTAGGAGCGCGCCTTGCACCCAGATGGGCATAAACGCGCGAAATGACAGCGCGCGAATCCAAAATGAATATCAAGGTCATGATCATCGATGCGCAGGCCCAATTCCGTAGCCTGCTCATGCACCATGTGACCACTCATTGGCCCAAGGCCATTATTTCGACTCATGACCCGGTCTCGGCCGGCCACTTGCCCGACGAGTTTTCGGGGGCAGGAAACGATCTTGTCCTGCTTGGCAGTGCACACGGCGAGGATCGCGATGGTGTGGATGTACTCAGGCGATTCGTCGCGCGCAAAGGTTTTCCGCCCGTTGTTTACTTCGGTACCCTGGATGACGAGGCAGCCGTCCGAAAATTGCTTCCGGATGCACATTTCATGCGCGATCGCATCAACCACGACTCACTGATTGCCAGTCTCAATGATGTGCTGCTGGCCAGCAACCGCGTTGACTCAACGTCGGCAACGTTTGTTGGCGACATGCGCAGCGATATGCAGGGTCTGATCAAGGGCTATCGTTTCATGCGCAGACTTGGTTCCACCGAGAATTCGGGTGTGTATCTTGCTGAGCGTGAGTCAACACACCTGCAGGTAGTACTAAAAGTCATGCGGCAGATGCCGGAACTGGGCGACAGTATCGGCTCGATTGACCGATTCCTGGAGGAATACGAAACGATCGCCGAGATGGATCATCCCAATATCGTGCGCATTTTTGATCTTGGTGTTAGTGATGACCATGCCCATATCGCAATGGAATACTTGAGCGGCGGTGACCTTCGGCACAGGATTGAAGCGGGCATTGATGTGCCACGCGCCGTCAATTACCTGCGCCAGATCGCAAGTGCGTTGACCGCCGTGCACCAAAAAGGCGTGCTGCATCTGGATTTGAAGCCGGGCAACATCATGTTGCGTGGTGATGACTCGATCGCCCTGATCGATTTCGGCCTCGCGCAGCGTGCGAAGCTGGAGAGCGCGGTCAGCGATAAAGGTGAAATCTTCGGTACGCCTTACTACATGAGTCCGGAACAGGGTCATGGCAATCACGTCGACGAGCGTAGTGACATTTACAGCCTTGGCGTGATTTTTTACGAGATGTTGACGGGTGAGAAGCCATTTAAGGCGGACACGGCGATGGGCATTATTTACAAGCATGCGCAGGCGCCGGTGCCGTTGCTGCCGCCGCGATCGTCGCAGTACCAGGCGATCATCAACATGATGCTCGCGAAAGCGCCCGACGATCGGCTGCAGGCCGTCACGGAGGTCGGTGAGTGGCTGTAACGGTCTGTGTACCCGCGGCAATCGCAGAGTTTCTCAATGCGGAGACGCCCGACGCCTGGCTGGACGAAGCCAGTGGCCGCCTGTCCGAATTGCTGCTGGATCACGCGAATTGTGAGCTGAAGGCGGCATCGACTGCCATGGGTTTTCTCTATCGTTATCCGGATCGCACGGACCTGGCACAACGCATGTCGCGGCTCGCTCGTGAGGAGTTGCGCCATTTTGAGCAGGTGCGCTCGATCATGGGCAAAATGGGAATCGATTTTGAGCGGCTGGGCGCGTCGCGATATGCGGGCGGGCTGCGCGATGCAGTGCGACAGGATGAGCCGTACAAATTGCTGGACCTGTTGCTGGTTGGCGCGCTGATAGAAGCACGTTCTTGCGAACGCTTCGCGAAAATCGCGCCGCGTTTACCGGAGAGGCTCGGCCGTTTTTACGCGGGTTTGCTGGCGTCCGAAGCACGCCACTTCGAGCACTACATCGCGTTGGCCAGGACCGAATCTGCGATCGATGACGAGGATATCGACACGCGTCTCAATGAACTCAAAGCGCTGGAAGCCTCCCTGATCCTGGACCCGGATCCCGAGTTTCGCTTCCACTCCGGAACCCCCGTTTAATCGCGCCTTGCACCCAAAGGGCATAAACGCGCGATATTATCGGGGCATCTCTTCCAGTCGCGGACCGTCCGCATTCCAGCGCACGACGCTGCCTTGCTCAAACCAGTCGCCCAGCACGATTCGGGTAGCCGTCCGGTCACCGAGCCTGACTTCATGAATAGCCGGCCGGTGCGTGTGGCCATGCAGAAGAATATCCACACCGTGCTTGCGGATTAATGCTTCCACAGCACCCTGATTGACGTCTGTGATCTCGTCATCGAGTGACTTGCCGTGCTCCACGCTTCCCTGGCGCGCCTCGAGCGCATGCGCGATGCGTTCCTGGATTGTCTTGGCGAGCATCATGGCCTGCCATTCAGGATTACGGGTCATGGCGCGAAATCGCTGATACTCAACGTCATCGGTGCATAAGGCGTCGCCGTGGCTCAGCAAAACTTTCTCGCCATGCAGGTCGATCAGTTCGGGATCCTGGAGAATTGTCACACCGGTGTCAGTGGCGAATTCATCGCCGATCATGAAGTCGCGGTTGCCGTGCATGAAGAAAACGGGAATGCCTGAGTCGACCAACTCTCGTATTGCCGCTTTCATACCGGCATAATATGGATTGGGATCGTCATCGCCCAACCAGACTTCAAACAGATCGCCGAGAATGTACAGAGTATCGGCGTCTCGGGCCTCTCCGCTCAGAAAGTCCAGAAATTGCACACCGATTTCCGGCCGGCCAGCCTCGAGATGCAGATCGGAAATGAACAGCGTCGTCATATCAATCGTATGTAACGCGCGACATTTTTTCGATCACAATCGGTACGATCGGCGCGGGCGCGCCGCCGGGACCGTTTGGCAGTGTCTCTGCTGCGGCAATCTTGTCGACCACGTCCATGCCTTCAATCACAGAACCAAAAACGGTATAACCCCAGCGGCCTCGAACCGGATCCTTGTTTGGATCCAGATTTGCCGTGCCGGGATCGGCGTCGGTGTTGTCGACCAGGTTAATGAAAAATTGCGAGCCAGCGGAATGCGGGTCGCTGGTTCGGGCCATTGCGATTGTGCCGCGCAGGTTGCCCAGCCCATTGCCGGATTCGTTCGGAATCGTATCGTCGCTTTCCTTTGATTTGTTGCCCGGCGTGTAGCCGCCGCCCTGGATCATGAATCCCGGAATAATGCGGTGAAAAATGGTGCCGTCGAAAAAGCCTGAGTCGACCAGCGCCAGGAAATTAGCGACCGTTAAAGGCGCGGCCTTACCGTCGAGTTCAAGCTTGAACGTGCCTTCGGTCGTCACAACTTCGATGTGCGCATGTGCCGGCACGGGATCGGCGGCCCAGGCAATCGTGCAGGATATCGCGAGCAACAACGTAATGAGTATCTTTTTCATGGATTTTCCGTGTCGTTTTAAGTGGCCAGAAGCGGCAATATACCTGAGCTAATCGCTTGATTGCCATTCAACTCGCCCGTATCATCCCACCCCGCGCAAAGCCCCGCGCTGATTGGGCTGAGCGTGGCAGGAAATCTGGCATCGGGGCATGGCGCAGCCTGGTAGCGCATCTGCTTTGGGAGCAGAGGGTCGGGAGTTCGAATCTCTCTGCCCCGACCAATCATCCGGGCGAGGACCGCCCGGCGGCCGAGCCGGGCTACAGGTCCGCGTCAGGACGTGTAGCGCCCATATAGGGCTCTCGGCGAGGCCCCAGCCACCCCCGAAACGGCCATATGATTCCCTCCCACAGTTGCGGGTTCTCACGGGGTCTCAGCCCAGTTTCCGGGTACTCGTCGGGCGCTGGACGATGGGCCGTCCCGAAGATCACATCCATGATCGGAAAGGCTGAGGAGAAGTTCTTGTCGTAGTGTTTCGGCTCGACCGAGTGGTGAATCCGGTGCCATTGTGGCGTGTTGAACCAGATGCCGACACGATGCCATGCGATCTTGTAGTTCAAGTGCTGAAGCCCATCCGGTACCTTCATGAGTAAGATAGCCATGGACAAGATGTGCTCAGGCACTTGGAAGAGCATCAAAGGCAAGAACAACAGGGGGGCAAGAACGATCGTCTCCGCCCAGTGATGTCGCGCCCCGGTGGCCATCGTCAGGCACTCCGCACTGTGGTGGAACGAATGCATGGCCCAAAGTAGCGGAATCATGTGAGAGAGCCGGTGCATCCAATACTTCAGGCAGTCGATGTACAAGGCATAGACGATTACCAATGCCATGGACCCGAACACCGATTGGGCCTCCAGGTACAACAGGGGGCCCCCAATTACCATCACTGCACGTCCAATAACAATGAACAGGCCGATCTGGAGAAAGATCCCAATTGTCGCCATGAACGCCACGAGCATCCACTCGGTACGAATAGTGGCTCGCGCTTCCTGGGTGTCATGGTTCTCAATGGGCCGAATCCGCTCGAGGATGCTGGCGAGGAGCACTGTTGGAATTATTATCACGACCGGGATCGTGAATTCCAGCACCTTATTCGCATCGACGCCATGCAGACCGGCAGATGGCCATATGAAGTCCAGAATCCACTGAATTCCCGCGACGATGGGTCCCATCAGCTGAGTAAAGAAATCGACAAACATACAAGCTGCTAGCGACCAGTTTCACGCCGACTCACAGGACAGGCCCGTGAGACCCGCAGTCACTGTCACGGCAGTATCGTTTCTGCATGGGTATTACTCTTCATCAATGATGTTGGGTTGGTAATGGATAAATTAAGAATGTAGAGTCCGTCACTTTCTTGCGGCATATGATACGGATAGGACGATAGGCGCCGTTAGGAGAATGTTGCGAAGGAGTAGAACGATTTTTTTTATTATGGTCAGGTGTTACGCACGGGCATCAAAAATCAAGGGCTTACAGGTCGAAAATATCAGCTGCCGTTCTGAGCACCTGACCCATCACGCTGAGCCGCTATCTCTTGTGCCAAAGTCCAAAAGGCGCAGCGAGAAAAAGTCGAAAACCGCTCCCTGTATGGTCCGGATTACTTGACGCGTCGGATCAGACCCATATATCGTCGCGCTTGCAGATAAGGCACTGACAGCATTTGAACAAGCCGAATCTGCGCGGAAACTTTGGGAGCGGAGCGTCGGGAGTTCGAATCTCTCTGCCCCGACCAATCTTTGGCACTGGCAGAACGGCCGTTTTGAATGCGCCCGTAGCTCAACCGGATAGAGCACCGGATTTCTAATCCGGATGTTGCAGGTTCGAGTCC
>JACZTO010000019.1 GCA_022573655.1 Pseudomonadota bacterium | reverse complement strand
CAGGACAAGTTTGGTGACATTTTGATCCCGACCGAAGAAGTGGTCGAGATGAGAGAAGGACAGAAACGTCGTAGCGAGCGCAAGTTCTTCCCGGGCTACGTTCTGGTGCAAATGGAAATGGATGACGAGACCTGGCACCTCGTCAAGGAAGTACCGAAGGTGCTCGGCTTTATTGGTGGCTCGAGCGATCGACCGGCACCGATCACTGAGAAAGAGGCAGACAATATTCTGCAGCGTGTTCAGGAAGGTGTCGACAAGCCGCGCCCGAAAGTATTGTTTGAGCCGGGCGAGGTGGTGCGTGTCACCGACGGACCATTCAACGACTTCTCCGGAGTGGTTGAACAAGTGAATTACGAAAAGAACCGCTTGCAAGTCGCGGTTCAGATATTGGGCCGGTCTACACCAGTGGAACTGGACTTCGGCCAGGTAGAAAAAGGGTAGGAGTACCCAAAGGGCATATACGCGTCTTACGCGCGAACAAACAAGATACGAGGAGCTCGCAAGAGCGTTTGAACTCGAGAGGTTTTACAAATGGCTAAGAAAGTTGCCAGCTATATCAAGCTGCAGGTACCTGCAGGTCAGGCGAATCCGTCTCCACCTGTCGGTCCGGCTCTCGGTCAGCATGGCGTCAATATCATGGAGTTCTGCAAAGCGTTCAACGCGCAGACCCAGGGTACTGAGCCGGGACTGCCCATTCCTGTGGTCATTACCGTCTATAGCGATCGTAGTTTCACATTCATTACCAAGACTCCCCCCGCCGCCGTGCTGCTGCGTAAAGCTGCCGGTGTGCCAAAGGGTTCCGGTACGCCGAACACGGACAAGGTTGGCAAGGTCAATCGTGCACAACTCGAAGAAATTGCTACGACCAAAATGCCTGATCTGACTGCTGCCGATATGGACGCCGCTGTGCGCACCGTCGCAGGCACGGCCAGGAGTATGGGTATTGACGTTGAGGGAGTGAAATAATGGCGAAGTTCAGCAAGAAAAAGCAGGCTGCGCGCGACAAGATTGATTCGCGGAAAGCGTATGAAATCGGTGCTGCGCTTAGCCTCGTGAAAGAACTGGCCACCGCGAAGTTCGCCGAGAGCATCGATGTTTCCGTCAACCTCGGCGTGGATTCGCGCAAGTCCGACCAGGTTGTTCGTGGTGCAACAGTGTTGCCGAATGGCACGGGAAAGACAGTCCGCGTCGCCGTTTTCGCCCAAGGTGAGAATGCCGATAAGGCGACCGCGGCGGGCGCTGACATTGTGGGTTTCGAAGATCTCGCTGAGACCATCAAGGGCGGCACCATGGACTTCGACGTTGTTATTGCGACGCCGGACGCCATGCGCGTTGTCGGTCAGCTGGGCCAGATCCTGGGACCACGCGGACTGATGCCCAATCCCAAGGTTGGCACGGTCACGGCGGACGTCGAAACCGCTGTAAAAAATGCAAAATCTGGCCAGGTTCGTTATCGCACCGACAAGGCCGGAATTATCCATTGCGCGATCGGCCGGGCTGACTTCGAAGTTGGCGCGCTGCAGGAAAACCTTGAAGCGTTGCTTGCCGACCTGAAGAAAGCGAAGCCGGCATCTGCGAAGGGTTCGTATTTTAAGAAATTGACCGTCTCATCAACGATGGGTCCCGGCATTTCAGTGGATCAAGCTTCAGTCGACGCCTGAGGCAAGTGTTGAACCAGTCAAGAACATGCTAAGGCGCTTTGTGGCGCTGCAGCACTAGCCGCAGGGAAGCGGTGATCGTCGAAGACCGTAGGTGATCAGCAGACAAGCTGATCTTAATAAACGCCTACGTAGATGGTGTTACCCGAGTCAGTTAAAAGCGGCTTTGGTTGCCCATCCGACCAAGGGGACAGGTATCCCCGAATGGGGGTGAGGATTGTTTTCACCCATTTGTGTAACCGTAAGCCAGGAGAAACTCATGGCACTGAGACTCGAAGACAAGAAACGTCTTGTCAAAGAGGTGAACGCGGTTGCAGGCGACTCTGTTACGGCTGTTGCAGCCGAGTACCGGGGTTTGTCTGTTGAGGAGATGACGGATTTGCGTCGAGAAGCACGCAAAGCCGGCGTATACCTGCGTGTGGTCAAAAACACGTTGGCACGTCGGGCTGTCGAAGGAACCGAATTTGAGTGTATGAAGGACACGCTCAAGGGGCCGATTCTGCTCGCGTTCGCAAAAGAAGATCCAGGTGCCGCTGCCAGGGTTATCAATGATTTCGCCAAGGAGCACGACGCTCTGCAGGCGGTTTCGCTATCAATCGGCGGGAAATTGTTGCCAGGGTCTGATCTCAAGAAGTTGGCTGAATTGCCAACCCTTGATCAGGCACGCGCAATGCTGCTCGGCCTGTTTGTAGCACCGATGAACCAGTTGGTACGCACGCTTGCAGAACCTTCCGCGATGCTCGCAAGGACCTTGTCCGCGCGTGGCAACCAGGAAGCTGCATAAGCTCAATCAATATTCCCTGACTCGGGAAAGTAATTTTTTTAAAGGACACGAAAATGGCATTGTCAAACCAAGATCTGCTCAAAGAACTGAGCGCCAAGCCAATTATGGAAGTTGTTGAACTCGTCAAGATGCTTGAGGACGAGTGGGGAGTTTCCGCTGCCGCACCGGTTGCTGTTGCTGCTGGCCCAGCGGCCGGCGACGCAGCCGAAGCTGCCGTAGAGCAAGACGAATTCGACGTCGTTATGACCAGCTTCGGCGGCAACAAAGTTTCTGTCATCAAAGCCGTTCGCACGATTACCGGTCTTGGCCTCAAAGAAGCCAAGGACACTGTCGAAGGCGCACCTTCAACGATTAAGGAAGGCGTTGCGAAGGCCGAAGCAGAGGAAGTTAAGAAGCAACTCGAAGAAGCCGGCGCAACGGTAGAGCTGAAATAAGCAGCTTGACTAAGCTGTGGCATCTTTGAAGATGCAAGACCTGTCAGGTCAGAAGTCGGGCAGGCAGTCAGTCGTAATGCGACTGACTGCGTGCGCGCGTCCGTATATATAGAGGCTAAAGAGGATTTCTCGAATGGCGTATTCATTCACTGAGAAAAAGCGAATTCGCAAGAGTTTTGGCAAACGTCCGACAATTCTGGACGTACCGTACCTGTTGGCGATACAGGTCAACTCGTACAATAAGTTTTTGCAAACATCGAAGTCGATTGAAGACCGTGAAAACAAAGGTCTTCATGCGGCATTTTTGTCGGTTTTCCCGATTGTCAGCTACTCGGGTAACGCAGCCCTTGAGTACGTAAGCTATCGTCTTGGCGAGCCTGTTTTTGATGTCAAAGAATGTCAGATGCGTGGCCTGACCTTTGCAGCGCCCATTCGGGTACTGGTTCGCCTGGTCATATACGACAAGGAAGCCAGCGGCACTCCGAAACCCGTCAAGGATATTCGCGAACAAGAAGTTTACCTCGGTGAAATGCCGTTGATGACCGATCACGGTACTTTTGTAATTAATGGTACCGAACGTGTCATCGTATCCCAGTTGCACCGCTCGCCGGGCGTGTTCTTCGACCATGACAAAGGCAAGACGCACAGTTCCGGCAAGCTGCTCTTCTCGGCGCGAGTCATTCCATATCGTGGTTCGTGGCTCGACTTCGAATTTGATCCGAAGGATGCGGTGTTTGCACGAATCGACCGTCGTCGCAAATTGCCCGTCACAATTATCTTGCGCGCGCTGGGAATGACCAGTGTGGAAATGCTCGAGCTGTTTTTCGAGAACAATGATTTCTATCTTTCTGAGAAAGAAATCAAGATGGGCCTGGTTCCCGAGCGCCTGCGCGGTGAAACGGCAGCGTTTGATATCAAGTTGGGCCGCAAGCTCATCGTCGAGGAAGGCAAACGAATTACGGCGAAGCATGTTCGTGACATGAACAAGTCGACGGTTAACAAGCTTGTAGTGCCGCGGGAGTACCTCGAGGGCAAGATCCTCGCTACCGATATCGTCGACACAGAAACGGGTGAATTGCTGGCGCCTGCGAATGCAGAACTGACGGCCGAGCTCGTCGACGAATTAATCGCCGCAGGTATCGAGCACATCAGTACGTTGTACGTGAATGATCTCGATCGTGGGCCGTTCATTTCGAATACGTTGAGAATTGATCCGTCAACCACGCGCCTTGAGGCGCTGGTTGAGATTTATCGCATGATGCGTCCCGGTGAGCCGCCGACGAAGGATGCGGCTGAGAACTTGTTCCAGAACCTGTTCTTCAACCCGGATCGCTACGACCTGTCGGGCGTTGGCCGCATGAAGTTCAACCGCCGCGTTGGTCGTGACAACTCAGAAGGCGTCGGCGTATTGGACAAGGACGACATCCTTGACGTGTTGTCGACGCTGATCAACATTCGCAATGGTTTTGGTACCGTCGATGACATTGACCACCTTGGTAACCGTCGTGTGCGCAGCGTTGGCGAAATGGCAGAAAACGCGTTTCGCGTTGGCCTGGTGCGCGTAGAGCGTGCTGTAAAAGAGCGCCTGACGCAGGCTGAAGCTGATGGCTTGATGCCGCAGGACATGATCAATGCCAAGCCTGTTGCTGCTGCCGTAAAGGAATTCTTCGGTTCCAGCCAGTTGTCACAGTTCATGGATCAGAACAATCCGCTGTCAGAAGTTACGCACAAACGTCGCGTGTCGGCGCTTGGGCCGGGTGGTCTGACGCGTGAGCGTGCGGGTTTTGAGGTGCGCGACGTGCATCCGACGCACTATGGGCGCGTTTGTCCGATCGAGACACCGGAAGGGCCGAATATCGGCCTGATCAACTCGCTGGCGGTTTATGCTCGTACTAACGAGTATGGCTTCCTCGAGACTCCTTACCGTCGCATCAAGAACAGTAGGGTTACGCCGGATATTGATTACCTGTCGGCGATAGAGGAGAGTCAGTTTATCGTGGCTCAGGCGAACGCCGAGCTCGACAAGAATGGCAAGCTGATCGAGGCACTCGTCGCGGTTCGTCACAAGAACGAGTTCACGCTTGCGCCGCCGGCGGATGTTGATTACATGGATGTGAGTCCACGCCAGATCGTATCGGTTGCTGCAGCACTGATTCCTTTCCTCGAGCACGATGATGCTAACCGCGCCCTTATGGGATCAAACATGCAGCGTCAGGCAGTGCCGACACTGCGCGCTGAGGCGCCGCTGGTTGGCACCGGAATCGAACGCACGGTCGCAATTGACTCTGGTGTGACTGTGATTGCACGTCGTGGCGGCCAGGTCGATTCGGTCGACGCTTCGCGCATCGTCGTGCGCGTCAATGACGATGAGACCACAGTTGCAGAACCGGGTGTCGATATTTACAACCTGACGAAATACACGCGCTCTAACCAGAACACTTGTATTAACCAGCGTCCGCTCGTCAAGAGTGGCGATAAGATTGCAGCAGGTGATGTACTTGCCGATGGCCCGTCCACGGATATGGGCGAACTGGCGCTTGGCCAAAATCTGTTGGTCGCGTTCATGCCATGGAATGGCTACAACTTTGAGGACTCAATCCTGATATCGGAGCGTGTTGTCAAAGAAGATCGCTTTACTACGATTCATATTGAGGAGTTGCAATGTGTTGCTCGCGATACCAAGCTTGGGCCCGAGGACATTACGTCGGATATTCCGAACGTAGGTGATTCTGCACTGGCGAAACTCGACGAATCGGGAATTGCGTTCATTGGTGCCGAAGTCAAAGCAGGCGACATCCTGGTGGGCAAGGTTACGCCGAAGGGCGAGACGCAGCTGACACCGGAAGAGAAACTTCTGCGCGCCATTTTCGGTGAGAAAGCGTCCGATGTTAAGGACACCAGTCTACGCGTATCCCCGGGTATGGATGGCACCGTCATAGATGTTCGCGTATTCACGCGAGATGGCGTTGAGAAAGACATTCGTGCGCTGTCGATTGAGAAGATGGAACTCGAAAGCGTTCGCAAAGACTTCGATGACACACTGCGTATTCTCGAAGAAGACATCTACGAGCGTGTTGAACGCATGCTCACAAACAAGATGGCCCAGGGTGGACCGAATAAGCTCAAGTCCGGTAGCAAGATCACCAAGGGCTACATCGATGAACTGTCGCGCGAACAGTGGTTCGAGATTCGCCTCAAGAATGATGACGCGAATGAACAATTGCAGAAGGCTTTCGAACGCCTGAAAACTCAACGTGATGAGTTTGATCATCGCTTCGAGGTGAAGAAAGCCAAAATTACGGCGGGTGATGACCTGGCACCAGGCGTACTCAAAATGGTCAAGGTATATCTGGCCGTCAAACGTCGCATTCAGCCAGGTGACAAAATGGCTGGCCGTCACGGGAACAAGGGTGTCATTTCGACCATCGTTCCGGTCGAGGATATGCCGTACCTTGAAGACGGTAATCCCATCGATATCGTTCTCAATCCACTCGGCGTACCGTCACGCATGAACGTAGGTCAGGTACTTGAAACGCACCTCGGCTGGGCTGCCAAGGGCATTGGCAAGAAAATCGAGAAGATGCTCAAAGCGCAGGCATCAATCACTAAGTTGCGCCAGTTCCTCGACCAGGTCTACAACAAAACCGGCGGCAAGACGGAAGACATCAAGTCGCTGACCGACGCAGAAGTTTTCGAACTCGCCGGCAACCTGACCGGGGGCCTGCCAACCGCGACGCCGGTATTCGACGGCGCGAGCGAGGCCGAGATCAAGGGGCTTCTTGCGCTTGCCGATCTCAACGTGTCCGGTCAGTCGACGTTGTTCGATGGTCGTACGGGTGAAAAGTTCGATCGTGAAATTACAGTCGGCTACATGTACATGTTGAAGCTCAATCACCTGGTTGACGACAAGATGCACGCCCGCTCGACAGGTCCGTACAGCCTTGTCACACAGCAACCGCTGGGTGGTAAGGCGCAGTTCGGCGGCCAGCGCTTCGGTGAGATGGAGGTCTGGGCACTCGAAGCCTACGGTGCAGCCTACACCTTGCAGGAAATGCTGACGGTCAAGTCGGACGACGTTCAGGGTCGCACCAAGATGTACAAGAACATCGTCGATGGCGAGCACTACATGGATGCCGGAATGCCGGAATCGTTCAATGTACTGGTCAAGGAGATTCGATCTTTGGGCATAGACATTGAGCTGGAGACAGACTAATGAAAGATCTGCTTAAGCTATTTAGATACCAGAACCCGGTTGGTGACTTCGATGCGATTCGCATCGGTCTCGCTTCTCCAGACAAGATTCGGTCCTGGTCATTCGGTGAGGTGAAGAAGCCGGAGACGATTAACTACCGCACCTTCAAGCCAGAGCGAGATGGATTGTTCTGCGCCAAAATCTTTGGTCCGATCAAGGACTTCGAGTGCCTGTGCGGAAAATACAAACGCCTCAAGCACCGCGGTGTTGTCTGCGAAAAATGTGGCGTTGAGGTCACACAGACTAAGGTCAGGCGCGAGCGCATGGCGCACATCGATCTCGCGAGCCCGGTTGCACACATCTGGTTCCTGAAATCGCTGCCTTCACGTATTGGTCTCATGCTGGACATGACGCTGCGCGAAATCGAACGTGTCCTGTATTTCGAGGCCTTTGTGGTCGTCGAGCCGGGCATGACCGAGCTTGAGCGTGGTCAACTGATGACCGACGAAATGTATCTCGATGCGCTTGAACAGTATGGCGACGAATTCGACGCCCGAATGGGTGCTGAAGCCGTGCGCGAATTGCTCATGACGATCGACTTGCAGCGCGAAATACTGAAGGTTCGCGATGACATGGGAGCAACGCGTTCCGAGACCAAGATCAAGCGTCTTTCCAAACGCCTGAAATTGATTGAGTCGTTTGTGGAGTCTGGCAACAAGCCTGAATGGATGGTGCTAACCGTTCTGCCAGTATTGCCGCCGGATCTGCGACCGCTGGTGCCGCTGGACGGTGGTCGTTTCGCAACATCAGACCTTAATGATCTGTACCGTCGCGTTATCAATCGTAACAATCGTCTGCGACGACTGCTGGAACTCAATGCGCCGGACATTATTGTCCGCAACGAAAAGCGCATGCTGCAGGAGTCGGTTGATGCACTGCTGGACAACGGTCGTCGTGGTCGCGCAATCACGGGCACGAACAAGCGCCCACTGAAATCGCTCGCGGACATGATCAAGGGGAAGCAGGGTCGATTCCGTCAGAACCTGCTCGGCAAACGCGTCGATTACTCTGGCCGCTCGGTTATTGTGGTTGGCCCAACGCTGAAGCTGCACCAGTGCGGCCTGCCGAAAAAAATGGCCCTGGAACTCTTTAAGCCTTTTATCTTCTCGAAGCTGCAGTTGCACGGTGATGCAACGACCATCAAGGCAGCCAAGCGACTCGTTGAGCGTGAGGGTGCAGAGGTCTGGGATATTCTTGAAGAAGTCATTCGCGAGCACCCGGTCATGTTGAATCGTGCGCCCACACTGCATCGTCTTGGAATTCAGGCGTTTGAGCCAGTGCTTATTGAAGGCAAGGCCATTCAGTTGCATCCGCTGGTCTGTACCGCGTTCAATGCTGACTTCGACGGCGACCAGATGGCAGTGCACGTGCCGTTATCGATTGAGGCGCAGCTCGAAGCGCGGGCCTTGATGATGTCGACGAACAATATTCTTTCGCCCGCCAATGGTGATCCGATCATCGTGCCGTCGCAGGACGTTGTTCTGGGTCTCTATTACATGACGCGCACAAAGATAAATGCGAAGGGCGAAGGCATGATTCTTTCGAATCTCGACGAAGCTCGACGCGCATACGAAACGGGTGCTGCCGAGTTGCACGCGAAGGTCAGAGTTCGTGTGACCATTCATGAGGCCAACGAAGACGGCGAGGCAGTTGAAGTCACGAAGATCGTTGACACAACCGTTGGTCGCGCCCTGCTCTCAGACATACTGCCGAAGGGCATTGAATTTATTCATATCAATCAGAAGATGACGAAGAAAGCGATATCAAACGTCATAAACGTCTGCTATCGCCAGCTGGGCCTGAAGAAGACTGTCATCTTCGCAGACCAGCTGATGTACATGGGCTTCAGGCAGGCGACGAAGGCCGGTATCTCGATCGGCGTGAACGACATGATTGTGCCGGAGAACAAGCAAGAGATCCTGGCAGTTGCTGAAGCTGAAGTTAAGGAGATTCAGGACCAGTACGGTTCGGGTCTCGTAACTGATGGCGAACGTTACAACAAGGTTGTCGATATCTGGTCGCGTACCAATGACCAGGTCGCGAAAGCGATGATGGACAAGCTGGGCACGGAAGTCGTCAAGGATGCAAACGGCAAACTGGTTGAGCAGGAATCGTTTAACTCGATTTATATGATGGCTGACTCCGGTGCTCGTGGTTCGGCAGCGCAAATTCGCCAGCTTGCTGGCATGCGTGGCCTCATGGCGAAGCCGGACGGCTCGATTATCGAGACGCCGATTACGGCTAACTTCCGTGAAGGCCTCGACGTGCTGCAGTACTTCATCTCAACTCACGGTGCCCGCAAAGGCCTCGCCGATACGGCTTTGAAGACAGCTAACTCGGGCTACCTGACCAGGCGTCTCGTTGATGTTGCTCAGGACCTCGTGGTGACGGACATCGATTGTGAAACCCGCAACGGTGTGGCAATGGCGCCGCTGGTGGAAGGTGGTGATATCGTCGAACGACTGGGTGATCGAGTACTCGGACGCGTACTGGCCGAGCCGGTTTTGGTTCCGGGCAGCGACAAAGTTGCATTGGATGCCGGCACGATGCTCGACGAGGCAATGGTACAATATCTCGATGATCTGAAGATCGACCACCTGATGGTGCGTTCACCGATTACTTGTGAGATTCGCTACGGTGTCTGTTCACAGTGTTACGGTCGCGACCTCGCTCGCGGAAAACGCATTACGATCGGCGAGGCTGTTGGTGTAATCGCCGCGCAGTCGATTGGTGAGCCCGGAACACAGCTGACCATGCGTACCTTCCATATCGGTGGTGCGGCATCACGCTCTGCTGCGGTTAATAACATCGAAATCAAGTCGAATGGTACTGCCAAGCTCATCAACATCAAGACGGTTGCGCATCACAAAGGCTACCTGGTTGCGGTGTCGCGCTCTGGTGAAATCGTTGTGATTAATGACCAGGGCCAGGAGCGTGAACGTTACAAAGTTCCATACGGTGCCACGATCACGATCGCTGACAATGTTGAAGTCAAGCAGGGCCAGGTTGTTGCAAACTGGGATCCACATACCCACCCGGTTGTTACCGAGGTCGAGGGTAAGCTCAAGTTCGAAGATTTCATTGACGGTATTACCGTTGATGAGCAGGTCGACGAATTTACCGGTCTGACGAGTATTGTTGTTCTTGATCCGAAGAGCCGTACCGGTATCGGCAAGGACTTGCGACCGGTCGCGAAACTGGTGGACGACGATGGCAAGGAAATCTGTTTCGCGAACACAGAGATCCCAGCCGTTTATGCCTTGCCAGTCGGCGCGATTATCTCCATGGCAGACGGTGCCAAGGTTTCGGTGGGTGACGTTATTGCGCGCATTCCACAGGAGTCTTCGAAGACTCGCGATATCACAGGTGGCCTGCCGCGTATTGCGGACTTGTTCGAAGCTCGCAAGCCGAAAGAACCGGCGATTATGGCTGAGCACACCGGCACGATTAGTTTCGGCAAAGAAACCAAGGGCAAACGTCGCCTCGTCATCACCGATGAGTCCGGTGAAAGTCATGAGGAGCTAATACCGAAGTGGCGGCATCTCAACGTGTACGAGGGAGAGCAGGTTGTCCGCGGCGAAATTATTGCCGATGGTGAAAAGAACCCGCACGATATCCTGCGTCTGCAGGGGGTAGAGAACCTCGCCGAGTACCTCGTCAAAGAGATCCAGGACGTGTACCGACTACAGGGCGTGAAAATCAATGACAAGCATATTGAGGTGATCATTCGCCAGATGCTGCGCAAGGTCATTATCGCCACTCCTGGAGACAGTAACTATCTGCGCGGCGAACAAATCGACAAGTCACGCTTCTTCGAGGCTGAAGAGCAGCTCGCAGCCCAGCACAAAGAACCGCCGACGTGCGACCCGATGTTGCTGGGTATTACCAAGGCATCGCTGGCCACCGAATCGTTCATCTCGGCGGCGTCGTTCCAGGAAACGACTCGCGTATTGACCGAGGCGTCTGTACGCGGGCTGCGAGACGAACTGCGCGGTCTCAAGGAGAACGTTATCGTCGGTCGCCTGATTCCGGCGGGTACCGGATTCGCTCACCATGCCGAACGCCGGCGTACGCGCGAGCAGGATCTGGCGAATCAGCTCAAGGAACTTGAGGCATCTCAACTGGCCGAAAAAGAAGCAGCCGAGGCTGCGGCAATGATTGGCCTGGAGGTTGCAACCGATACCGAGGTTTCTGTCGAAGCAATTGCGGCGACAGATTCGGACGTGACTGCCGAGGGCGGGGAAGAAACGACAACGGTATAGTAATATCAATAACTTACAAGCCCTTCCGGGGGCGTTTGCGGGCTTGCTTGACAGCGACTCGCAGGCATCACTAAAATGCCCGCCCTTGATCCTGGGGCTCGCCATTAGGCGGGCCCTGATTAATTACGCAAAATGAAGAGAATAGGCCCATGGCCACAGTCAATCAGTTAGTTCGCAAGGCACGTGTAGTAAAGCGTGCGAAAAGCACGGTACCGGCGCTCGAAGCCAGTCCGCAGAAGCGCGGCGTGTGTACGCGTGTCTATACCACGACGCCGAAAAAGCCGAACTCTGCCATGCGCAAAGTGGCTCGCGTTCGCCTGACCAACGGTTTCGAAGTCACGAGTTATATCGGCGGTGAAGGCCATAATCTGCAGGAACATAGCGTCGTGCTGATTCGTGGCGGCCGTGTGAAAGATTTGCCTGGCGTTCGTTACCATACGATTCGTGGCACGCTCGATTGCTCCGGAGTAGCCGATCGTCGTCAAGGTCGTTCGAAGTACGGCACCAAGCGACCGAAGTCCTAATCGAACCACACAAGCATCGTAGGAGCGCCCCTTGGGCGCGACAAACAAATTCAGGAAGAACATATGTCCAGAAGATCACAGGCTCCCAAACGCACGATTTTGCCCGACCCCAAGTACGGTAGTGATTTACTCGCGAAATTCATGAATATGATCATGAGTGACGGCAAGAAATCCGTTGCTGAGCGCATCATTTATGGTGCTCTCGATCGCATCGCGGATCGGGAAACGAATAGCGGAGAAAAGGCACTCGAACTCCTCGAAACGGCACTTGAAAACGTAAAGCCTGTCGTCGAGGTGAAATCACGTCGCGTTGGTGGTGCTACCTACCAGGTACCGGTTGAGGTTCGCCCGGTGCGTCGGCGGACGCTGGCCATGCGTTGGATTATCGAGGCGGCACGCAAGCGCAGCGAGAAGTCAATGGCGCACCGCCTTGCCCACGAATTGCTCGACGCGGCAGATAATCGCGGTACGGCTGTCAAGAAGAAAGAAGACACGCACCGTATGGCCGAAGCGAACAAGGCGTTCTCGCACTACCGTTGGTGAGTGTTTTGCCGTGGCACGTACTACCCCTATTGAGCGGTACCGCAATATTGGCATCATGGCCCATATCGATGCGGGTAAGACGACCACGACGGAGCGTGTTCTGTTCTACACGGGGGTGTCGCATAAGATAGGCGAGGTGCATGACGGCGCAGCCATCATGGACTGGATGGAACAAGAGCAGGAGCGTGGCATTACGATCACATCGGCCGCCACAACCTGTTTCTGGAAGGGCATGGAAGAACAATTTGACGAGCACCGCGTCAATATTATCGATACGCCGGGGCACGTGGATTTTACGATAGAGGTCGAACGCTCCCTGAGGGTTCTGGACGGCGCGGTCGCGGTGCTGTGTGCGGTAGGCGGCGTTGAGCCGCAAACTGAAACAGTGTGGCGCCAGGGTGACAAGCACAATGTCCCACGCCTGATTTTCGTCAATAAGATGGATCGTGCGGGTGCAGACTTCCTGCGGGTCGTCGCACAGGTAAAGGAGCGCCTCGGCGCCAACCCGGTACCTATTCAGCTGCCCCTAGGTGCTGAGGACAGGTTCCAGGGTGTGATTGACCTGGTTCGTATGAAAGCGATTTATTGGGACGAGAGCAACATGGGGACCACCCATGAAGTTCGGGACATCCCCGAGGAGATGCTCGCAGAAGCGACAAGCTGGCGCGAGAAAATGATTGAAGCGGCGGCGGAAGCAAACGAGGAACTGATGGACAAGTTTCTCGGCGACCACGAGCTGTCGCAGGACGAGATTCGCCTGGGATTGCGTGCGCGAACGTTGTCCGGTGAGATCGTCGTCGCCATGTGTGGCTCGGCGTTCAAGAACAAGGGCGTACAGGCGATGCTCGACGGGGTTATCGATTACCTGCCTTCGCCACTGGATGTCCCTGCAGTTCGGGGCATCAATGAAGATGAATCGGAAGGCGTGCGACACGCGGACGACGACGAGCCGTTTGCGGCGCTGGCGTTCAAGATTGCGACGGATCAGTTTGTTGGTAATCTTACATTCTTCCGTGTGTACTCCGGTGTGCTGAACTCCGGTGATACAATTTACAATCCGGTGAAGAACAAGAAGGAGCGCATCGGTAGAATTTTGCAGATGCACTCGAATGATCGTAAAGAGATCAAGGAAGTTCGTGCCGGTGATATTGCGGCTGCGGTTGGCCTAAAGGATGTTACGACAGGTGACACGCTTTGCGATATCAAGGACAAGATTACGCTCGAGCGCATAGAGTTTCCGGAGCCGGTTATCTCTGTGGCGATTGAGCCGAGAACGAAGTCAGATCAGGAAAAGATGGGTGTGGCGATGCAGAAGCTCGCGAAGGAAGACCCATCGTTCCGGATTCATACGGACGAAGAGTCAGGGCAGACGATTATCTCGGGAATGGGCGAGCTTCATCTCGATATCATCGTTGAGCGTATGCGGCGCGAGTTCAATGTCGAGGCGAATGTTGGTAAGCCACAGGTTGCGTACCGAGAGACGATACGCAAGACGGTGAAGCAGGAAGGCAAGTTCGTACGGCAGACGGGGGGTCGTGGTCAGTATGGTCACGTCTATCTGAAGATCGAGCCATTAGCGCCAGGTACCGGTTACGAATTTGTCAACGGCATAACGGGCGGTGTGGTACCAAAAGAGTATATTCCAGCCGTCGATCGTGGCGTGCGGGAGCAGATGGAAAACGGTGTCGTGGCGGGGTATCCGCTGGTGGATTGCAGGGTTACCCTGTATGACGGCTCGTACCATGACGTTGACTCGAGCGAGATGGCATTCAAAATAGCTGCCTCCATGGGTTTCCGGGATGGCGCAAGTATGGCCGACCCGGTACTGCTTGAGCCGATTATGAAAGTAGAGGTGGTGACGCCTGAGGATTACATGGGAGACGTGATGGGCGATCTGAATCGACGTCGCGGTCTGCCACAAGGCATTGATGATGTCCCTGCGGGGAAAGTCATTCGTGCAGAAGTACCGCTGGCTGAGATGTTCGGCTATGCCACGGACCTGCGTTCGATGAGCCAGGGCCGTGCCGTGTACTCGATGGAATTCGAGAAATATGCAGAAGTACCGCAGAGTGTAGCGGATACCGTTATCAGGAAGTGATGTTGCATCGTCGGAGCCCGCCTTGCACCCAAAAAAGGGCATATAGCCGCGAACGTTTTTTTATATTTAGATAAGCAGGAAAGTCCCATGTCTAAAGAGAAGTTTGAGAGAACAAAGCCCCACGTCAACGTTGGCACGATTGGTCATGTTGACCACGGTAAGACGACGCTGACAGCGGCATTGACGAAGGTAATGGCAGAGCTTCACGGCGGTGAGGTATCGGCGTATGACCAGATTGACAATGCCCCGGAAGAGCGCGAGCGTGGTATCACGATTGCGACGGCACACGTTGAGTATGAGAGTGCGAACCGTCACTACGCTCACGTTGACTGTCCGGGACACGCGGACTACGTGAAGAACATGATCACGGGTGCAGCACAGATGGACGGTGCGATTCTGGTGGTATCGGCGGCCGACGGCCCGATGCCGCAGACGCGAGAGCACATACTACTGGCCCGCCAGGTAGGCGTACCGTACATTGTGGTTTACCTGAACAAGGCAGACCAGGTGGACGACGAGGAGCTGTTGGAGCTGGTTGAGATGGAAGTTCGCGATCTGTTGTCGACCTACGAGTTTCCGGGAGATGACACGCCGATTATTACGGGCTCTGCGCTGAAGGCATTTGACGGGGATACCTCGGAGATTGGCGTTCCCTCGATCATCAAGCTGATCGAGCAGATGGACAGTTACATTCCGGTGCCGGATCGTGCGATTGACGGTGATTTTCTGATGCCGGTTGAGGATGTGTTCTCGATATCGGGTCGTGGCACGGTGGTCACGGGCCGCATTGATCGCGGCATCGTCAACATTGGTGACGAGCTCGAGATTGTGGGCATCAAGGACACGGAAAAGACGACCTGCACGGGCGTTGAGATGTTCCGCAAGTTGCTGGATCAGGGCATGGCGGGCGACAATGTTGGCGTATTGCTGCGTGGTACGAAGCGTGAAGACGTGGAGCGCGGTCAGGTACTGGCGAAGCCGGGATCGATTACGCCGCACACCAAGTTCGAGGCAGAGGTTTACATTCTGGCCAAGGACGAGGGTGGTCGTCACACGCCGTTCTTCAAGGGCTATCGTCCGCAGTTTTACTTCCGCACGACGGATGTAACGGGTGCGGTTGAGTTGCCGGAGGGTACGGAGATGGTGATGCCGGGCGACAATGTGCAAATGGTTGTAGAACTGATTGCACCGATCGCAATGGAAGAAGGACTGCGCTTTGCTATCCGTGAGGGTGGCCGTACCGTGGGTGCGGGCGTAGTGGCAAAAATTATCGAATGATTAATTATCGAATCAACAAATTGAGAAATTGAAATGTCTACAAATCAAAATATTCGCATCCGCCTCAAAGCATTCGATCATCGTCTGATCGACACGTCAGCTCGCGAAATCGTCGAGACGGCCAGGCGTACCGGTGCCGCTGTAAAGGGCCCTATCCCGCTACCTATGAGGAAGGAGCGTTTCACGATCCTGATTTCTCCGCATGTCAACAAGGATGCTCGCGACCAGTACGAAATTCGTACTCACAAGCGCCTGATGGAGATCATCGACCCCACTGACAAGACCGTAGATGCCCTTATGAAGCTGGAGCTTCCGGCCGGTGTCGACGTTCAAATCAAGCTAAATTGACCCGTACGACAGTGGGCGAGACTTGCCTGACAGGAAATAAAGCGCAGCGTAGCGAGCCATTCCAGTCAGGCAAATGTCGACCGCGGTCGAGTGTTAGTTAAGTCATTGATTTATCTAGGTTGAAAACTTCCGCCTAAAAGCCTCAAAACCGCTTGTAATAAGGGCTTAGAGTCGTATAATTGCGGGCTCGCTGCATTTGGCCGGACCGGGAGTCGGCCAGATCACGTAAAGCGAAGAAATTGTTGCCAGGAAATCGTGGGTGACACGGCAAATCCCGGAATCGCCGGACCGGCTGAATGACCGGATCGGAGCTTGGGTCAGCCCCAGAGCATAGAGAACATGGTTCTCAGCAATGGCTGGCCCTTTCGCATGTCTGGATTAAGGGGACAGTGACCCTAACTCCAGGTAATGGAACCGAAGTAGAGTGAGTTAGGGTCACTGTCCCCCTAATCCAGCCAGGGCCAACCGAAGTTCTGGCGGTGCAGATACTGATATTGAGATTGTCACTGACCAAACGAAGTTAGTGAGAGGGTGTGAAGATGACCATAGGTCTTGTTGGCCGCAAACTTGGCATGACGCGTATTTTCACGGACGACGGAGTTTCGATTCCGGTCACCGTGATTGAGGCACAGCCAAACCGGATCACACAGGTGAAGACTGTTGACAGGGATGGCTACCGCGCGTTGCAGGTTACAACCGGCAGCCGCAAAGCGTCCCGAGTTAGCAAGCCTGCAGCCGGGCATTTTGCAGCAGCAAAGGTCGAAGCTGGTGACATCGTCCGGGAGATGCGGCTCGACGATGCAGATGAAGGCGATTTCGTAGCCGGAAACGAGCTTAAGGTTGACATCTTCGAGGTTGGCCAGAAGGTCGATGTCGCCGGAATATCGGTCGGTAAGGGCTTTGCCGGTGCGGTGAAGCGCCACCACTTTGCCATGCAGGACGCTACCCACGGCAACTCGCTGTCGCATCGCGCGCCCGGATCGATCGGGCAAAACCAGACGCCAGGCCGCGTTTTCAAAGGCAAGAAGATGGCAGGTCACATGGGCAACGTTCGCCGTACCGTACAAAACCTTGAAGTCATACGCGTCGATAGCGAGCGCAACCTTCTCCTGATCAAGGGCGCAGTCCCGGGTCACCGCGGCGGCAGCGTTACCGTTCGTCCGTCGATCAAGGCCGGGAAATAAGGGGCGCATCGATGAAACTGAAACTACAGGACAAGGGTTCCGTTGAAGTGCGCGACGCCGCATTTGGCGTGGATTACAACGAGGCGCTTGTGCACCAGGTCGTTACGGCGTACCTGGCAGGCGCACGTGCCGGAACGAAGGCGCAGAAAAACCGCGCTGCTGTACGTGGTGGCGGTGCCAAGCCCTGGAACCAGAAGGGCACAGGCCGTGCTCGCGCCGGTACGATTCGTAGCCCGATCTGGGTGGGTGGAGGCCGCACATTTGCAGCCCAACCACGCAGCTTCGATCAGAAAGTTAACAAAAAGATGTATCGCGCTGCATTGCGCTCGATGCTTTCGGAACTGATCCGCCAGGACCGTCTGGTTATCGTCAACGAGCTCTCGCTGGACGCACCGAAGACCAAGCTGCTGGCAGCAAAGTTGAAAGAGCTGAAGCTGGACAATGTGTTGATCCTGAACGAGGCGTTCGACGAGAAGATCTTCCTGGCCGCGCGCAACTTGCCGAACGTGGGTATTTGCGACGTCGCTTCCATGGATCCGGTGGTACTGATTCGCTTTGAAAAAGTACTGATAACACTGCCCGCGCTGAAGCTGATTGAGGAGCGACTGCCATGAGTAATGCCCTTCGCCAGGAAAGATTGATGACGGTGATTCGCGGCCCGCACCTTTCGGAAAAGGCGCACATAATGGCGGAGAAAAACCAGGTCGTCTTGAAAGTGCGTTGCGACGCCACGAAACGAGAAGTTCGCCAGGCGGTTGAGCTGCTGTTTGACGTCAAAGTCGACGGCGTGCAAGTCGTCAACGTTAAAGGCAAGACCAAGCGTTTCCAGCAGACCAAGGGTCGCCGGCCGAACTGGAAGAAAGCGTACGTGAAACTCGCTGAAGGCAGCTCTCTCGAAGAGTTCTTCGGCGCGGAATAGGGGTAGCGAAGTGTCACTGCATAAAGCCAAACCGACTTCAGCAGGACGACGATTTGTCGTCACAGTAAAGACGCCGGAGTTGCACAAAGGCAAGCCTTACGCACCGCTTCTTGAAAAGAAGACGTCGAAGGGTGGCCGCAATAACAACGGTCGTATTACGGTTCGTCATCAGGGTGGCGGTCACAAGCAGCGTTATCGTGTTGTTGACTTCAAGCGTGACAAAGACGGCATTCCGGGCGTTGTAGAACGCCTTGAGTACGATCCGAATCGCAGCGCGCACCTGGCATTGATCAAGTACGCAGACGGTGAGCGTCGCTACATTCTGGCACCGAAGGGTGTTAGTGCAGGTACTTCGATCATCAGCGGCGAAGACGCGCCAATCAAGTCGGGCAACGCACTGCCGATTCGCGCTATTCCGGTGGGTACGACGATACACAACATTGAGATGAAGCCTGGCAAGGGCGGACAGCTCATTCGTTCGGCTGGTGGGTCCGCGCAGCTTGCGGCCCGCGAAGGTGCGTACGCAACGGTGCGACTGCGTTCAGGTGAGACCCGCAAAATTCATGTCAACTGCCGCGCGACGATCGGCGAAGTCGGTCATGGCGAACACAACCTGCGCAAGCTCGGCAAGGCCGGCGCGACGCGTTGGCGGGGTGTGCGCCCTACGGTTCGTGGCGTTGCGATGAACCCGGTCGACCATCCGCACGGTGGTGGTGAGGGCCGTACGTCAGGTGGCCGTCATCCGGTTAGTCCCTGGGGTACGCCGACGAAGGGCGCGAAGACGCGCTCAAACAAGCGTACGGACAATATGATTATTCGCCGTCGCAGGAAGCGCAAGTAGGAGCACCCACAAGGGCATTAACGGGCCTTGCCCGCGAATTGCGACTCAAAATACTAAGGAATTTTAGATGCCACGTAGCGTAAGAAAAGGTCCATTTGTCGATAACCACCTGGCGAAAAAGGTGGCTGAGGCAGTGAAGACGAACGACAGGCGCCCGATCAAGACCTGGTCGCGTCGTTCCATGGTACTGCCGGACATGGTTGGTTTGACAATCGCCGTGCACAACGGTCGTCAGCATGTACCTGTTCTGATTTCCGAAAACATGGTCGGACACAAACTCGGTGAGTTTTCGATGACTCGAACGTTCCGTGGTCACTCCGGTGATCGCAAGACCAAATAGGGGAGCCGGTTCATGCAAGTTGCAGCAACACTTAGATATGCACGCATTTCGCCACAGAAGTGTCGCCTGGTGGCAGACGTTATTCGCGGCAAATCGGTGGACGATGCATTGCGTGCTTTGACGTTCTCGCCGAAGAAGAGCGCTCGCATCGTGAAAAAGGTTTTGGAGTCGGCGATCGCCAACGCAGAGCATAACCACGGTGCGGACATAGACGAGTTGAGGGTCGCGACAATTGAGGTTAACGAGGCGCCGACATTGCGTCGTTTTCGTGCTCGAGCAAAAGGTCGTGGCGCACGAATTATCAAGCGGAACAGCCACATCACGATCCAGGTAGCAGACGAAAAATGATCATGGAATTTAAAATTTGCCTCGCCGATCGGTTGGGGGACGAGAAGTAATATGGGTCAGAAAGTACATCCAATAGGCATACGTCTGGGCATCGTCAAGGATTGGTCATCAACGTGGTATGCCGATTCAAAAACGTTCCCCGAGTACATACGTACGGATCATTTGCTGCGTGTCCTGATCAAGAAAAGGCTGAAAGACGCATCGGTGAGCCGCATTACGATTGAGCGTCCTTCGAAAAAGGCCAACATAACGATTCATACGGCGCGTCCGGGTATCGTCATCGGCAAGAAGGGTGAGGATATTGAAAAACTTCGCTTGGAGGTTGCCAAGTTGATTGGCATGCAGCTTCAGGATGTGCGCATCAACATCAATGAGGTTCGCAAACCTGAGCTTGATGCACAGCTGGTTGCCGAAGGCATCGCCCAGCAGCTCGAACGCCGTGTCATGTTTCGCCGCGCAATGAAGCGCGCCGTGACGAATACAATGCGCGTCGGCGCCCAGGGCATCAAGGTCAAAGTGGGTGGGCGTCTGAACGGTGCAGAAATTGCGCGTTCGGAATGGTATCACGAGGGCCGTGTGCCGCTGCACACGCTGCGAGCCGACATTGATTATGGCACAGCCGTAGCCAACACGACGTACGGTACGATTGGCGTGAAAGTATGGATTTTCAAGGGTGAAATTTTTGACAAGCCCGAAATAATTGCGGCAGAGCCCGCAGAAGCCAAGACTGGTGCTCGGCCTCAAAAACAGACAGAGAAAGCGTCGTAGGACCGGCTCTTAGCCGCGACAAATGAGATTGGTACAACAAAATGTTACAGCCAAAGAGAACTAAATTTCGCAAGCAGATGAAAGGGCGCAATCGCGGCCTTGCTCTGCGCGGAAGCAGCGTTGCATTCGGTGAGTTCGGGCTCAAAGCAACCGGTCGCGGTAGGCTGACGGCGCGTCAGATAGAAGCCGCCAGGCGTGCAATGACACGTCACATCAAGCGTGGCGGAAAGATCTGGATCCGGGTGTTCCCGGACAAGCCAATCTCGAAGAAGCCGCTTGAAGTGCGTCAGGGTAAGGGCAAGGGCAACGTTGAATACTGGGTATGTCAGGTTCAGCCAGGCCGCGTCCTGTATGAGATGGAAGGTGTAAGCGAAGCGGTGGCACGTGAAGCGTTCCGCCTGGCAGCCGCAAAACTGCCCTTCGGCACCACGTTTGTTACACGGCAGGTGATGTGATGAATGCTACAGAACTACGCAGTAAGTCGGCACCGGAGCTTAACGAAGAGCTCGTCGCACTTCGCCGCGAACAATTCAACCTGCGTATGCAGCAGGCAACGGGCGAAATGGCACAGGTGCATCAGCACGGCCGCGTCAGAAAAGATATCGCACGTGTAAAGACGGTTCTGCAGGAACTCGCGCGTGCTGCAGGTGAAGACAAATGAGTGAAGAGAAAAAGGTACGGCGCACCCTCGTCGGTCGTGTCGTAAGCGACAAAATGGACAAGACGGTGTCGGTCGCTATCGAGCGTCTGATCAAGCATAAGGCTTACGGCAAGTACATTCGCCGTACAACCAAGGTGCTTGCTCATGATGCAGCGAACGAATGCAAGCTGGGCGATCGGGTTGCGATCACAGACGGTCGTCCAATTTCCAAAAATAAATCCTGGTCAGTCGTGAACGTTCTTGAACGCGCGGCAGACAAGTAACAATACTTAGGATGCAGACATGATTCAGATGCAGACAGTTCTGGAGGCGGCCGATAACTCTGGTGCCCGGCGCATACAGTGCATCAAGGTGCTCGGCGGTTCGAAGCGCCGTTATGCCGGTGTGGGCGACATTATCAAGGTCAGCATTAAAGACGCTATCCCGCGAGGCAAGGTGAAGAAGGGCGAGGTATATAACGCCGTCGTCGTTCGTACACGTAAGGGCGTGCGTCGCAAAGACGGCTCGCTGATTCGCTTCGACGGCAATGCGGCGGTGCTGCTGAATGCTCGCCTCGAGCCAATTGGCACGCGTATTTTTGGGCCGGTCACACGTGAATTGCGTACCAACCAGTTCATGAAGATTATATCGCTTGCACCGGAAGTGCTGTAGGAGTACCCGAAAGGGCATATACGCGCTTGGAGCGGGAATGAAACTATGAACAAGATTAGAAAAGGCGACGAAGTCATCGTAACGACCGGCAAGGACAAAGGCCGCCGTGGCACCGTGTTGCAGATCTTTGTTGACGAACGAGTGCTTATCGAGGGCATAAACCTGGCGAAGAAGCACGTCAAGCCAAACCCGAACATTGGTGAGCCCGGTGGTATTCGCGATACGGCGATGCCGATGGACATTTCAAACGTTCTCGTATTCAACCCAAAGACAAAGAAGGGTGAGCGAGTCGGTTTTAGCGTTGCAGACGACGGCAAGAAAGTGCGCGTTTTTCGAAACGGCGACGTAGTCGATATTTAAGAGAAATAGCAATGGCACGTTTAAAGGAAAAATTTAAGAGCGAACTTGCTGGAGAGATCCAGAAGAAACTGGGCCTGAAGAATCCCATGCAAGTACCGCGGATCACCAAGATCACCCTGAACATGGGTGTTGGTGAAGCGGTTGCTGACAAGAAGATCATGGAAAAAGCTCGTGACGACATGGAGAAAATTTCAGGTCAGAGGCCAGTTACGACACTTGCTCGCAAGTCTGTCGCCGGTTTCAAGATTCGCGATGGCATGGCCATTGGTTGCAAGGTCACGCTGCGCCGGGAACGAATGTATGAGTTTCTGGATCGTCTCGTAAGCGTTGCGATCCCGCGTATCCGTGACTTTCGTGGGCTGAGCCCAAAGTCGTTCGATCGCCAGGGCAACTACAGCATGGGCGTTGAGGAACAGATTATTTTTCCGGAAATAAATTACGACACAATTGATGCAGTACGTGGCATGGATATCACCATTACCACGTCTGCAAGTACACCCGAGGAAGGCAAGGCGTTGCTGGAGGCGTTCAACTTCCCCTTCAAGAAATAGAGAGAGAATATGGCCAAAACGTCGATGATCATGCGCGAAAAGAAGCGTGCCAAGCTCGTAGCAAGGCAGGCTGAAAAGCGCAAGAAACTGAAAGCAATCGTTCGCAGCATTCACAGCTCTGATGAAGAGCGTGCTGTTGCCCAGGCGAAGCTGAACGATTTGCCACGTGATGGCAGCCCGACGCGGCAACGCAACCGGTGCGCGATCACGGGTCGACCGCATGGCGTTTATCGCAAGTTCGGCCTTGGCCGTAACAAACTTCGTGAAGCAGCCATGAGCGGGGAAATACCCGGGCTGACGAAAGCAAGCTGGTAGGCGGAGATAGATTATGAGTATGAACGATCCGATCGCAGATATGCTGACGCGTATTCGAAATGGCCAGGGCGCACGTAAATTAAGCGTGTCGATGCCGGCTTCGAAGGCCAAAGAGGCCGTCGCGAAAGTACTGCAAGACGAGGGTTACATCACCGGTTTCACCAACGATGGCGAGGGTTCCACGAAACAACTCACGATTGAGTTGAAGTACTTCGAGGGCGTGCCTGTTATTGAGACCATTCAGCGCTCGAGCCGCCCTGGCCTGCGGATTTACCGCGGCAAGGAAGGTCTGCCGAAAGTAATGGGTGGCCTCGGTGTGGCTATCGTTTCGACGTCCGCTGGCGTGATGAGTGATCGTCAAGCCCGGAAAAAAGGTATTGGTGGTGAGGTTCTTTGCATCGTTTCCTGATGCGTGATCCTAATTAAGTAGAGACAGGACAATGTCAAGAATTGCAAAAGAACCCGTTGAGCTGCCAGAAGGCGTTGAGTTCAATCAAAACGGCAATATCGTCACGCTGAAGGGCAGCAAGGGCGAGTTATCGCTGGAGCTGAATTCAGAAGTTGAGCTGAAGCAGGACGAGAATGTACTAAGTCTCGCGCCGCGTTCGGGCTCGCGTTTTTCGAGAGCGATGGCCGGCACAATGCGCGCGCTCGTCGCAAACATGGCCGAAGGTGTGTCGCAGGGATTCGAACGCAAGCTTGAGCTGGTTGGTGTTGGTTATCGCGCCCACTTACAGGGCAAAAAGCTGAACTTGACGCTTGGTTTTTCGCACCCGGTCGTTTACGAAGCGCCTGGGGGCATAAGCCTCGAAACGCCAAGCCAGACAGAAATAGTGATTAGGGGCGCTGACAAACAACAAGTTGGTCAGGTCGCCGCCGAAATTCGCCGCTTCCGGCCGCCTGAGCCTTACAAGGGCAAGGGTGTTCGATACGCAAATGAGCGTGTCATTCTGAAGGAAGCGAAGAAGAAATAATTAGGTGAAAGCACGATGAAGCTGAACAAAAAAGAAAATCGTCTACGTCGCGCCCGCAGAGGCCGCGCGAAGATTCATGAACTCGAGGTTAGCCGCCTGAGTGTGCATCGCACACCGCGTCACATTTATGCGCAGGTTATCGGTGCTGACGGCGGCCGGATTATCGTGGCAGCTTCGTCGCTCGAAGCCGAGGTTCGCAAGGGAATCAAGAATGGCGGCAACGTCGAAGCGGCAGCAATCGTCGGCGCTCGTATTGCTGAGAAAGCGAAGGCGGCTGGTGTGGACACCGTTGCGTTCGATCGTTCAGGTTTTCGCTATCACGGCCGTGTAAAGGCACTGGCTGATGCAGCCCGCGAAGCGGGATTGAAGTTTTAGAGAGATCAACTATGGCTAGAAACGAACAAAATCAATCGAACGATGACCTGATCGAAAAACTGGTCACCGTAAACCGCGTCGCCAAAGTCGTAAAAGGTGGTCGTCAGTTTGGCTTCACTGCACTGACTGTTGTCGGTGACGGTCAGGGCCAGGTTGGTTTCGGGTATGGCAAGGCTAGAGAAGTACCGATTGCGATTCAAAAATCGATGCAGTCTGCACGTAAAAATATGATCGAAATCAATTTGAACAACGGCACCTTGCAATACGCGAAGAAAGGTCGTCACGGCGCCACACTGGTTTACATGCAACCGGCCTCTGAAGGTACCGGTGTTATCGCCGGCGGTGCGATGCGCGCGGTGTTCGAAGCGGCTGGTGTGCGTAATGTGCTGGCCAAGAGCTATGGGTCACGCAATCCGATCAACGTTGTACGCGCAACGATCAAGGGACTGTCGGAGATTCATTCACCGCAATCGATCGCAGCGAAGCGCGGCAAGAAAGTTAAGGAAATCCTCGCCTAGGGAACAAGCAGTTCCGGGGTTGAGGGTTCATAGAGCAAGAGACACAGAGACAAGAACATGGCGAAGCCAAAAGAGATAAGAGTCACGCTGGTTAAGAGCAAGCACGGGCGGCTGAAAAGCCACAAGGCCTGCGTTGCCGGATTGGGATTGAGAAAGATCCACCAGACAGTTTCGGTCATCGATACGCCCGAGAACCGCGGCATGATTAATCGCATCTCTTACATGGTTTCGGTAGAGGAAGCCTGACATGCATTTGAATGACATTTCACCCGGCAAGGGTGCAAAAAAAGTGGGTAAGCGCCGTGGCCGCGGTCATTCTGCGGGCCAGGGCAAGACCAGTGGTCGAGGCCAGAAAGGGCAGAAATCTCGTTCCGGTGGCTATCACAAGGTTGGCTTCGAGGGCGGACAGATGCCGCTGCAGCGTCGCCTGCCGAAGGTCGGTTTCCGTTCGCGGATGGCGCGCCTCACGGCCGAGCTACGTTTGCACGAGCTTGAGATTCCGACGGCCAAGGTCGTCGATATGGAAGTACTGAAGGCAGCGAATCTCGTGCCGGCGTTTGTGACCAAAGTTAAGGTCATCAAGTCCGGGAAAATTACGAAAGCAGTCAAGCTGAAGGGTCTGGTGGTCACCAAGGGTGCCCGTGCAGATATCGAGAAAGCTGGCGGTTCAATAGAGAATTAGAGTGGCGAAAAGGCTTCAACAAAATCCGGCAGATCCGGCGAAGACAGGGAGCAAACTGGGCGAATTGAAAGTCCGGTTTCTATTCCTTGTCGGTGCGTTGATCGTATACCGCGTGGGTACCTATATTCCGGTACCAGGCGTGGACCCGGTTGAGTTGGCCAGATTCTTTGAGCAGCAGTCGGGCAACCTGTTGGGCATGTTCAATATGTTCTCGGGTGGCGCATTGTCGCGCTTTGGCATTTTTGCCCTCGGTATCGTGCCTTATATTTCGTCGTCGATCATCATGCAGATGGCGAGCCATATCGTGCCGCAGCTGCAGCAACTGCGTAAAGAAGGAGAACAGGGCCGCCGGCAAATCGTTAAGTACACGCGTTACGGTACGGTTGCTCTTGCGAGTTTTCAGTCGGTCGCCGCTGCGTCCTGGCTGCAAAACCAACCTGGCCTGGTCGTCAATCCGGGTACTGCGTTCCTGATTACGGCCTGCATCACTCTGGTGACAGGCACGGTTTTCCTGATGTGGCTGGGGGAGCAGATCACCGAACGTGGTATCGGTAACGGTATCTCGATGATTATCCTTGCCGGCATTGTCTCGGGACTACCTGCCACCATCGCGGGCACGGCAGAGTTGGTGCGCACCGGTGAGATGTCATCGATTGCCGCGCTCATGATGCTTCTTGGCGGCATTGTTGCGATTATCTTCGTCGTCTACATGGAGCGTGCACAACGCCGCATCACGGTGAACTACGCGCGCCGCCAGCAAGGCCGCCGGATGATGCAGGCGCAGAGCACGCATCTGCCCTTCAAGATCAACATGGCGGGTGTTATTCCGCCGATTTTTGCCTCAAGCATCCTGATGTTCCCGGCGACGATCGCACAGTTTTTCGGTCAGGCCGCCGATCCCAACGCCGTGCAGCGGATGTTGCAGACGATTGGTGCAAACCTGGGACCGGGCCAGCCTGTTTACGTATTGATGTATGCAGCAATGATTATTTTCTTCTGCTTTTTCTACACCGCTCTGATGTACAACTCGAATGACACAGCGGACAATCTGAAGAAAGCAGGCGCTTTTCTGCCGGGTATTCGGCCGGGCGCCCACACAGCAGACTACATTGATCGGGTTCTGACTCGACTGACGTTTTGGGGAGCGCTTTATATCGCTGGTGTATGTCTTCTCCCTGAGGTGGTTCGCATGTTCTACCCGGCCATGCCATTTAGCTTTGGTGGCACATCGTTGCTGATTCTGGTCGTGGTTACGATGGACTTCATGTCGCAGCTGCAGGCACACGCCGTGAGTCACCAGTACGAAGGCATGATGCAAAAAGCCAACCTGCGCAACTATGGCCGGAGCGGACAAGTTCGCTGAGCTATTCAGCGCTTAGGAGAAAGCTCATGAAAGTAAGAGCATCAGTTAAGAAGATTTGCAGAAACTGCAAAATTATTCGCCGCAAGGGTGTCGTGCGAGTGATTTGCACAGATGCACGGCATAAGCAGCGTCAGGGCTAGTTCCCTGCGCTATTTGATAAGGAAACCGTAAGTGGCACGCATAGCAGGCATAAATATTCCATTGACGAAGCACGTCGTGATTGCATTGACGACGATTTTCGGCATTGGAAGTTCACGCGCGAAGCAAATTTGCGAGGCGGCAGGAGTAGCCCCGGACATCCAGGTCAAGGATCTGGCTGAGCCCGAGGTTGTGAAGCTGCGCACCGCAGTCGCTACGTTTACAGTTGAAGGTGATCTGCGTCGTGAGACGTCGATGAACATCAAGCGTTTGATGGATCTGGGTTCGTACCGGGGTATCCGTCACAGACGTGGTTTGCCGCTGCGCGGCCAACGCACTCGTACGAATGCGCGTACCCGTAAGGGCCCGCGGCGTCCAATAAAACGATAGGTAGGAGCGGCCGTAGAAATAGCACCACGAACTAGAAATACAGTTCAACGTACTACGAAGACGGCCGCGAATAAAATTATGGCAGAAGCTAAAAAGAAGAAGGTAAAAAAGCACGTTGTTGACGCTGTCGCGCACATACATGCTTCCTTCAACAACACAATAATCACGATAACAGATCGTCAGGGCAACACCCTGTCGTGGGCAACCGCTGGTGGTTGCGGGTTCCGTGGTTCTCGTAAATCCACCCCGTTTGCGGCTCAGGTAGCATCAGACAAAGCGGGCCGGGCGGCTCTCGAGTTCGGTGTCAAGAACTTGGATGTACGTGTGCGTGGGCCAGGCCCAGGTCGCGAGTCCGCTGTTCGTGCCCTGAACTCTCTGGGGCTGCGTATTCAAAATATTGAGGACGTTACACCCATTCCTCACAATGGCTGTCGCCCGCCCAAAAAGCGTCGCGTTTAGAGGCTGAACAATGGCAAGATATTTAGGACCAAAATGTAAACTGTCCCGCCGCGAAGGCACGGATCTGTTTCTCAAGAGCGGCTTAAGGCCGCTGGAATCGAAGTGCAAGCTTGATGTACCCCCGGGTGGTGCGCCACAACGTCGGCCGCGCCTGTCGGAATATGGCTTGCAACTTCGTGAGAAGCAGAAGCTGCGCCGCATGTACGGCGTACTGGAACGTCAATTCCGCAACTATTACAAACGTGCGGCACAGCTGAAGGGGTCAACGGGTGAAAACCTGCTGCGCCTTTTGGAAGGGCGTCTGGACAATGTTGTGTATCGCATGGGTTTTGCGTCGACCCGCGCTGAAGCACGTCAGCTTGTGAGCCACAAGAGCATCGAAGTTAATGGCAAGATCGTTAACATTCCATCTGCTCAGCTCAAGGCCGGTGATGCGGTTACGATTCGTGAGAAAGCGAAGAAACAACTGCGTATTCAGAGCGCACTGGAAATCGCAAGCCAGGTTGGCTTGCCGGAGTGGGTAAACGTCGATTCCAAAAAGATGGCTGGTGTTCTGAAGTCATTGCCGGACCGGGAAGACATTCTCCCCGATATTAACGAAAATCTTGTCGTCGAGTTGTACTCGAAGTAGTTAGGAGGATAATTTCCATGCAGGAATCAGTACACGAATTTCTGAAGCCGCGCGTTGTAAAAGTTACGCCGGTCAACGATCTGCAAGCAAAGGTTACCATTGAGCCGTTCGAACGCGGTTTTGGCCATACGCTGGGCAATGCCCTGCGGCGCATTCTTTTGTCTTCAATGCCCGGTGCAGCTATTACCGAAGTGGAGATCGAGGGCGTGCTCCACGAGTACACGAGTATCGAAGGTGTGCAAGAGGATGTCGTCGACATTCTCTTGAACCTGAAGCAGGTTGCCATCGTAATGAATGCTCGCGATTCTGCAGAGCTGCGCATTTCCAAGCGTGGTCCGGGTCCGGTTACGGCAGGGGACATTCAGCTCGATCATGATGTCGAAATCGTGAATCCTGATCTGGTCATCGCGAACCTGACCAAGGCCGGAGAGTTGAACATGTTGATCAAGGTCGAGCGCGGCCGCGGCTATCGTCCGGCGACACAGCGCCCGGTTTTCGAAGACCAGACGGGACCGATCGGCCGTTTGCAGCTCGATGCATCGTTCAGCCCGATTAATCGCGTTACGTACAACGTTGAATCGGCTCGCGTAGAACAGCGCACAGACCTCGACAAATTGCTCATCGAAATCGAGACCAACGGCACGATTGACCCCGAAGAGGCTATTCGCCGTGCTGGCAGCATCCTCAAGGATCAGTTGTCAGTCTTTGTTGATCTGCAGGGCCAGGAAGAGGGTGTTGGTGCACAAGCTGAGAATCAGGTTGATCCGATTCTGCTACGTCCGGTCGATGAACTTGAGCTTACTGTTCGTTCTGCGAATTGCCTCAAGGCCGAGAACATCATGTACATCGGTGACTTGGTACAGCGCACTGAAGTCGAGCTCTTGCGTACGCCGAATCTCGGCAAGAAGTCTTTGACCGAGATCAAGGAAGTTCTGGAAGGCCACGGTTTGGGTCTGGGAATGCACCTGGACAACTGGCCGCCGGCAAGCTTGCGTCCCGAGCATGAGATCGTGATTTAATGTTCTTGATGTAGAGAACGTTGTTTTAGGAATTTAATTCTTAGGAAAAGAAATGCGTCATAGAAAATCCGGTCGTCGACTGGGTCGTAATAGCTCACACCGTAAGGCTATGTTCCGTAACATGGCTACGTCGATGCTGCTGCATGAAACGATCAAGACGACGTTACCCAAAGCAAAAGAACTGCGTCGCGTCGTTGAGCCGCTGATCACGCTTGCAAAAGAAGACAGCGTTGCCAATCGCCGTTTGGCGTTCAGCCGCCTGCGTGACAAAGAAGTTGTCGGCAAATTATTCTCGGATCTCGGTCCGCGATTCAAGGATCGCCCAGGTGGTTACCTGCGCATTCTGAAGACCGGCCCACGTCCGGGTGATGCCGCGCCGATGGCGATCGTCATGTTGACAGAGCAGGCTCCGGAGGTGGTGGAGGACGAGTAGGTCACGCGCGAAGCTCGTTGTTACAATAAGCCGGGCGTTGCCCGGCTTTTTCGTGCGCGATACATCCTATAAGTTGCTGTTATTTAATAATAAACAGGCTGATAGTCCGGAGGTGGGCCGGATTGCGGGGATGTCTCAAATGTGAGTCGTCTCACAGTGATTTTCTGCTAAAAATCCTAAAGTAGCAGGACGATCCAGGGAATGGAAAAACCATCAACAACGACAAAGCCTTTGACGATTGCCTGATCCTGTCGAAAGATGCTTTCGATCCGGATGCCGTGTTCCTCGACGATATCGTCGATGATGAGGTACTGCCGTACTTAAGTCTTGCTGTCGATGGCCTGACAACCAGCGGCGAAGACAAGAACGGACAGCTGGAGCTACGTCCCGATGATGCCGCTAACGAGGCCATCAGTCCCGATACCACTATGCCGGTGGCAGCGCTGCATCCAGACCAACTCGATGTGTATGGCTGGGAAACCAGTCTCTGGAAAAAAATAAAGAGCTATATCGGCTTTTAAGAATTCGCGCGCCGCGTGCCCTCGGGGTGCAAGGCGCATTTGCATTTGCGGCCAAGGGCCGCTCCTTGTATGTTGTTGTTGGGTTGTTTGGCAGCTTGATATGCTGGCCACGAACCCCGGGGTGAAACCGCGCCCTCCTAAAGGCTTTGACCTTGTTTCGTAGAGTGGTTCCCCCGCCTTAATTGCCAATGCCGAAGAGTATCCGAGACCCGAGAGTCTGCGTCACAAGGCAGGCAGGCAAATATGCAAGGTCGGGGGAACCGGGGTTCACTGTAGAACTTCACTAAGGAGAAGACAATGAACCAAGCTGGAATCGATGTATCCAACCAGACCTTCGACATCGAAAAACGCTGCGGCGAGGTTTTGTCGCACCGTGAGTTTGCCAATAGCCGGGCCGGGCACCGCCAGGCGATCAGCTGGATGCAGCGCGGTGGTGAGGGTGCGCGCATCTGTCTGGAGGCGACCGGTATTTATCACCTGCAGTTGGCGCTGGCCTTAGACCGAGCGCCAGGCATCGAGGTGATGGTGGTTAATCCCCGGGCGAGTCGTCGTTTTGCCGAGGCGCAGATGGTGCGCGCCAAGACCGACAAGACCGATGCAGCGGTACTGCTGCAGTATGTCGAGCGGATGGCGTTTACCGCGTGGACCGCACCGACTGAACAACAGCTGGAATTACAAAGCCTTACGCGCCGGCTGATGCAGTTGAAGAAAGAGCAGGCACGGGAACGTTCACGCTTGCACGCCGCACAACGCGCGGGTGCACATACCCGCCTGACACAACGGGATATCCGTGAGCATCTTCGTTATCTGCAGCGCCATGCTGAACGTATCCAGGCTCAAGCTATCGCGCTGATGAAGCAGCATGAAAGTCTGGCGGAAGACCTTTATCTGTTGGATAGCGTACCGGGCATCGCCGAACTGAGTGCGATGAAACTACTCGCTGAGCTCGGCCTTCTGTCAACCGGGCTCTCACCGGCACAATGGGTTGCCCAGGCAGGCCTGGATCCGCGACCACAGGAATCCGGAACCTCGCTGAAGCCGCCACGACGAATCTCCAAACAAGGCAATGCCAACCTGCGTGAGGCCTTGTTTATGCCGGCCCTGGCGGCGATCCGCACCGATCCCAACGTCAACGCCTTCTACAACGCCTTACTGGCCCGCGGCAAACAAAAAATGCAGGCCATTATCGCCGTTATGCGCAAGCTGCTGCATGCCATCTGGGGCATACTGAAGCATCGACAGGAATGGGATGGTTCCAAGTTCTACCGGATAGACCCTGCTCAGTCCGCTTGACCGTGAACAGAGTATCTACAAGTGTGCCTACAGTAATTGTTGCCACCAGGGTTCGTTGTTCAGATACCAGTCTACGGTGGTGGTCAGGCCTATTTTGAAGCTGATGGCTGAGTTGAAGTCTAGTTCGGTTTTGATGCGGGTTGAGTCGATGGCGTAGCGGCGGTCGTGGCCGGGGCGGTCGTCGACGGTTTGGAGCAGGTCGATGCTGGCGTTGCCGCTGGCAGGGGGGGCGTCGGGGAACCGCTCGGCCAGGTCGGGCCAGCGGGTGAAGGCATTGTCCAGCAGTTTGCAGAGGGTTTTGACCACGCTGAGGTTGTCGGTCTCGGCATCGCCGCCGATGTTGTAGACGCGACCGATTTCGCCGCGCTCGAGGATTTTGTCCAGCGCTTCGCAGTGAACCGCGACGTGCAGCCAGTCGCGGACCTGCAGGCCGTCGCCATAGATCGGTAGCGGTTTGCCGTGGAGTGCGTTGATCAGGAACAGCGGGATCAGTTTTTCGGGGAACTGGTAGGGGCCGTAGTTGTTCGAGCAGTTGCTGATCGTGACCGGCAGGCCATAGGTCTGGTGATAGGCGCGCACCAGGTGGTCGGCGGCGGCCTTGCTCGCGGCGTAGGGGGAATTGGGCCGGTAGGGGTGGTCTTCGGTAAACGGCGCCTCGTCGGGTTGCAAGGAGCCATAGACTTCATCGGTCGAGACATGATGGAAGCGGCAATCGGCGTAGTCGTTCTTGCCCCAAATGTTTTTCGCCGCTTTTAAAAGGCTGTGGGTGCCGATGATATTTGTCTCGATAAACGCATCGGGGCCGAGGATCGAGCGGTCCACGTGTGATTCGGCGGCTAAGTGGACCACCGTATCGAGTTTCTTGTCGCGCAGCAGTTTCTCGACCAGTGACTGGTCGCGGATATCGCCGTGGACGAATTCGAACTGCGCGTTGTCTTCGAGGTCGGCCAGGCTTTCGCGGTTGCCGGCATAGGTCAGCGCATCGAGCACGACAACCCGCGATTCCGGATGCTTGTCCAGCGTGTAACGGACGAAGTTGACGCCGATAAAACCGGCGCCGCCGGTGACCAAAAGGTTCATGTCATGTTTTCCACCACGCGAGACAGGGCATCATGCCAATCTGCGGCCGTTTTGCCGAGCCGTTGGTAGCTTTCCGTCGCATCGAGCACGCTGTAATGGGGCCGGTGGGCGATGTCGCCGTGTTGTGCCGCGTAGTCCATCGAGCTGATTTTTTCCAGCGCCGGCGGATACTCCAGCAGGTCTTTGGCCATCAGCGCTTTGCGTATCGCATAGGCGAACTCGAACCAGGTGGCTGTGCCTGTGTTGGTCCAGTGCATGATCTGTTCCGTGTCCTTCCCTGGGTCTTTCCCCGGGTCTTTTCCCCGGGCGAGTTGCCAGATCACCGGGGCCAGGTCCAGCACGCTGGTCGGCGTGCCGGTCTGGTCGCTGACGATTTCCAGGATTTGTTTTTCGACCATCAGCTTGCGCATGCTGGCAAGGAAATTGTGCCCCCAGGGCGCATACAGCCAGCCGGTCCGGATGATCAGGCAGTCGGCGCCCGAGGCCAGCAGCAGTTCCTCGCCCTCGCGCTTGCTTTTGCCGTATTGGTTGACCGGTTGGGTGGGGTCATTTGGCTTGTGCGGCGTATTGCCGGTGCCGGGGAAAACATAATCGGTGGACATATGGATGATGCGGATATCGCGTTCCGCGCACAGGGTAGCCAGACTTCCCACCGCGGCGGCGTTGACCTGGTTGGCCTTGCCCGGTTGTTGTTCGGCGCGGTCCACATTGGTCCAGGCGGCGGTGTTGATGATGAGAGCGGGGTTGAAGTCGTCGAGCTGGCTGGCCAACTTGCTGGTATCGCAGAGATCGAGTTCGGCGCGGTTTGGCGCCCATAGCTCGATCTTTTGTGGCGGCGCTCGTGTCAGTGCCCGCGCGAGCTGGCCTTCGCCGCCGGTCACCAGCACGCGCATCAGAACAGCTCCGTCTCTATGTCTTTTAGCAATGGCGCCGCGGCATCCTTGTCGGACAGCGCCGGTGTCTGTCCTTCGCTTAACGGCCAGGCGATGCCGATGTCCGGGTCGTCCCAGCGCAGGGCGCGGTCGTATTCGGGGCGATACGGCGTCGTGCATTTGTACTGCACCTCGGCCCAGACGCTGAGCACGTAAAAACCGTGCGCGAAACCGGGGGGTATCCACGTGAGCTGGCGGTTCGCAGCCGACAGGTTTTCGCCGACCCAGTGGCCGAAGGTCTTTGAATCGCGGCGGAGGTCCACGGCGACATCGAACACCACCCCGGCGGTCACCCGCACCAGCTTGCCCTGTGGTTCTTTGACCTGGTAATGCAGGCCGCGCAATACGTTATGCGACGAGCCGCTGTGGTTGTCCTGGACGAACTCGGTGGGCAGGCCGTGGGCGGCGAAATTTTCGGCGTGGAAGGTCTCCATGAAAAACCCGCGGCCGTCTTCGAACACCGTCGGCCTTAGCAACAGCACAGCGGGAATTTTTGTGGCGATGACTTCCATCAGTCCTTGCCGTGTTTGACCAGGCGCTCGAGATAACGGCCATAGCTGTTTTGCAGCAGCGGTGCGGCCAGCGCCATCAGGTCGCGGTCGTCGATGTAGTCCAGCCGCCAGGCGATTTCCTCCGGGCAACAGACTTTCAAACCCTGGCGGTCTTCGATGACGCGCACGAACTCGGCCGCCGCCATCAACGACTCATGCGTGCCGGTGTCCAGCCAGGCGGTGCCGCGGCCGAGTTTCGCCACGTGGAGTTTGCCGGCGGCGAGATAGGCCTTGTTCAGATCGGTGATTTCGAGTTCGCCGCGCGCCGAGGGCTTGAGCGCGGCGGCCATCGCGGGTGCGTCTGCATCGTAAAAGTACAAACCGGTGATCGCGTAGTCGGACAGGTATTCCTTTGGCTTTTCGACGATGTCCTTGAGTGCGCCTTGTTGGTCGAACACGGCGATGCCATAGCGCTGCGGGTCGTTGACGCGGTAGGCGAAAATGCTGGCGCCGTCGTTTTCCGAGGCGCTCAGGAAAGTCTCGGCGAGACCGTGGCCGAAGAATATGTTGTCGCCGAGGACCAGTGCCGATGGTGCGCCGGCGAGGAATTCGTTCGCGATCACCAGCGCCTGGGCGATGCCGTCGGGGTTGGGTTGGCTGGCGTAGTTGAGGGTCAGTCCCCACTGGCTGCCGTCGCCGAGCAGCTTGTAGAACGCCGGCTGGTCGTCGGGCGTGGTGATCACCAGCAGCTCGCGGATGCCGGCGAGCATCAAGGTCGCCAGCGGGTAATAGATCAGCGGCTTGTCATAGACCGGCATCAACTGTTTGCTGACCGCGTAGGTCAGCGGGTGCAGGCGCGTGCCGGTGCCGCCGGCGAGAATGATTCCTTTGCGAGTCACGCTGTCGTTCCTTGTTCCTTCGGGCTTTATTCTTTGCCCCATCGGGCCTGAAGGCCCTCCTACAATTTTAAACCGAGCCCCATCGGGCCTGAAGGCCCTCCTACAATTTTAAACCGATAAGTCGGCGTCGGGTGCGTTCATTTCCCTGGCCAGTTTCTTGCCGAGCTCGACGCCGAACTGGTCGAAGGGGTTGATCCCCCAGATCATCGCCGCTGAAAACACGCGGTGTTCGTAAAACGCCAGCAAGCTGCCGAGCATCGTCGGGGTCACGCTTTCGAAGGCTATCACCGTGGAGGGGTGATTGCCCGGTTGCGAGCGGTGTGGGCCGGCGTCGCAACCCACCGCCAGCGCCTCGGCCTGGGCCAGCGCGCTGGCCTGGTTCATCGCGTTGAGCTCGGCGTCGTCGAGACCCAGATCGACCGGCACCAGGAATTCGGCGGCGAAGGTTTCGCTGCCCTGGTGCAGCAGTTGCATGAAGGCGTGCTGGGCGTTGGAGCCGGCGCCGCCGAAGAGCATCGTGCCGGTGCGGTGGCTGACGGGCCGGCCATCGCGGGTCGTGGCCTTGCCCAGGCTCTCCATGAACAACTGTTGCAGGTAGTCGGGCAGGCGGGCCAGGCGCTGGGTGTAGGGCAGCACGACCAGGCTGTGGCTGTCCTGGAAGTTGATGTTCCAGATGTCGATCAGTGCGGCCAGCACGGGCAGGTTCTGGTTGAGCGGCGTAGCGCGGAAATGTCGGTCCATGGCGCGCGCGCCTTTTAGCAGGGCGCGGAAGTGTTCCATGCCGATGCCCAGGGCCAGCGCCAGGCCGACCGCCGACCATAGCGAGTAACGCCCGCCGACCCAGTCCCGGATCGAAAAGCGCAGCTCGGGGGCTATGCCGAATTGGTCCATCGCCTTGTCGTTGCCGGATACGGCGGCCATTTGCCTGGCGACCGCTTCCTCGCCCAGTTCGGTGGTAAGCCAGGTGCGGGCGCGCTGGGCGTTGGCCAGGGTTTCGGCGGTGGTGAAGGTCTTCGAGCAGACGATGAACAAGGTTTCCGCGGGGTCGAGGGTGTGGGTCAGATCGTGCAGTTCCTGGCCATCGATCGCGGAGACAAAATGGCAGT
Organism: Pseudomonadota bacterium; assembly: GCA_022573655.1. Classification (GTDB taxonomy): domain Bacteria; phylum Pseudomonadota; class Gammaproteobacteria; order Steroidobacterales; family Woeseiaceae; genus UBA1847. The sequence goes on along the minus strand of JACZTO010000019.1, from coordinate 2,350 downwards.
GCATCTGGCGGTGGCGGAAATCGTGCAAGGCCTGGTAAGCCACGGCGGGGCCGAGATCGGAGCCGCCGATGCCGATGTTGACGACCTGGCGCAGGGGTTTGCCGCTGCTGCCGGTGTGTTTGCCTTCGTGGATCGCATCGACGAACTGCGCGATGCGCTCGAGTTCGGCGTGTACGGCTGGCACCACGTTTTCGCCATTGACGCGGTAGTCGTCGTCCGGCGTCGCGCGCAAGGCCATGTGCATCGCGGCGCGGTCTTCGGTGTTGTTGAGCGCCTCGCCGGCGAACAATTTCTCGCGCCAGGATTCGAGTTGGCGTTCTTCGGCCAGCGATAACAATGCATTCAGCGTGTCTTTGTCGAGGTGCTGGCGGCTGTAATCCATGACCAGGCCGCACGCCCGCGCCGTGCATTCTTCGTGGCGGCCGGTCCGGGTCAGCAGGTCTTTGAGCGGCGTTTTGGCCAGCCGCTCGGCGTGTGCTTGCAGATTCAGCCAGCTTTGCGACTGGGTGGGGTTGTGATCACCGGTGGTGCTCATCCGGACGCGTCCAGATCCACTTCGTAGTACTCCGCGTACCATTCGACGAAGCGGCGGACGCCCTCCTCGACCGTGGTTTCCGGTTTATAGCCGGTTTCATCGACCAAGTCGGTGACATCGGCGTAGGTGTCGGGCACGTCGCCCGGTTGCAAGGGCAGCAGGTTTTTCTCGGCCTTGCGGCCCAGGCAGTTTTCCAGCACTTCGATGTAGTGCAGCAGCTCGACCGGCTGGTTGTTGCCGATGTTGTACAACCGGTACGGCGCGGTCGAGGTGCCGGGGTCGGGCTGGTCGGAGATCCACAGCGGGTTGGGGGTCGCGATCTTGTCCAGCGAGCGGACCACGCCTTCGGCGATGTCCTCGACGAAAGTGAAGTCGCGCTTGTGGTGGCCGTGGTTGAAGACATCGATGGGTTTGCCGGCCAGGATGTTCTTGGTGAACAGGAACAAGGCCATGTCGGGGCGGCCCCAGGGGCCGTAGACGGTGAAAAAGCGCAGGCCGGTCACCGGGAGGCGGTACAGGTTGGCGTAAGTGTGCGCCATCAGCTCGTTGGATTTCTTGCTGGCCGCGTACAGTGACAAGGGGTGGTCCACGTTCTGGTGGACGTTGAACGGCATGTCGGTGCTGGCGCCGTAGACCGAGCTGGTCGAGGCGTAGACCAGGTGTTTGACGTCGTGGTGGCGGCAGCCTTCGAGGATGTGCAGGAAACCGACGATGTTGCTGTCGATGTAGGCGTGCGGGTTTTCGATCGAGTAGCGGACGCCGGCCTGGGCGGCGAGATGGACCACGCGTTCGAATTTTTGTTCAGCGAACAGTTTTTCCATGGCCTCGCGGTCGGCGAGGTCGAGTTTGGCGAATTCAAATTTATCGTCCACTTGCAGCCTCGCCAGGCGCGCTTCTTTCAAGGTGACAGCGTAGTAATCGTTCAGGTTGTCCAGACCGACGACGGTGTCGCCGCGCTCGAGCAGCTTGTGGGCTACGAAAGAGCCGATGAAGCCGGCTGCGCCGGTGACCAGGATTTTCATAAGCGGCCATCCACGTCGGTGGCCGGTAGCAGATGTTTGATGTCGTACAGCACGTGCGACTCGCGGCCGTAGCGGTGGATGTTTTCTGCGCCCAGATCCTTGAATTGCCGGTGTGCGACCGCGAGAATGATCGCATCGTAAACGCCCGCCTCGGGCTCGGCGATCATTTTGATGTCATGTTCGGCCCGCGCTTGTTCGGCGTCTACCCAGGGATCGTGAACATCGACCTGCGCGTGTGAATTGCTCAGCTCGTTGACGACGTCGATCACGCGCGTGTTGCGCACATCCGGGCAATTTTCCTTGAACGCCAGGCCCATCACCAGGATGCGGGCGCCGACCAGGTGGATGCGTTTCGCGATCATCAGGCGGATCACTTCGGCAGCGACATAAAGGCCCATGTTGTCGTTGATCCGGCGGCCGGCGAGGATCATCGTCGGGTGGTAACCGATTTCCTGCGACTTGTGGGTCAGGTAATACGGATCGACGCCGATGCAATGGCCGCCGACCAGCCCGGGCGTGAAATTCAGAAAATTCCACTTGCTGCCCGCCGCCGCGAGGACTTCCTGGGTATCGATATCCATGCGGTTGAAAATCATCGCCAGTTCGTTGATCAGCGCGATGTTGACGTCGCGCTGAGTGTTCTCGATGACCTTGGCGGCTTCGGCGACGCGGATGCTCGATGTCTGGTGGGTGCCGGCCGTGATGATGGTCCGGTAGACCGAGTCGACGAAATCGGCCGTTTCGGGGGTCGAACCCGAGGTGATCTTGATGATGTCCGGCAGCCGATGGGTCT
>JACZTO010000018.1:38660-39202 GCA_022573655.1 Pseudomonadota bacterium | reverse complement strand
CTCACACTCGGTAACGGAACAACCGTTGCTGCACTGTCCATATCAGCAGGCACAGTCAGCGAAGGCGCTACGCTCAGCTTTACCGTAAACGCGGCTGGCGGAACAGCAACGGTGGCGATGACGCCCGATCCTGCCGAAGACTATGCTCGTGGTAGCGATGTCATGGCGAATGTCGCCGCGGTCTACACCAGTTTTGACCTCTTCGGGGATAACTCATCATTCGTGGTCAGCGATGCAGGCGCAATATCCGGCGATTCTGATCTCTCGTGTGCATTAACTGGCCAGGTTTTGACAATTGACGTCGCATTCAATGCCTATGACGTGGCACTCGATTTGGCCGGTTGTACTGGTGCCAGTGCGGGTCTCAATGGTATGTACAACGGCTTAGGATTTACAGCCGACGATATTGGGACGAACGATGTGTTCATTTTCGCTGTATTCGATGCCGACGGCACAATAATCGGCGAAGCTAAGAAGTAGGTCTCGAAGACGCAGTCGTGTATTCCCTTGCACGGCTGCGCAAACAGGGCGCGCCGGTGAGC
>JACZTO010000018.1:0-38537 GCA_022573655.1 Pseudomonadota bacterium | reverse complement strand
AGTCAAAGATATCAGCTCTTGCTTCGGCGTGCGTCTGGTAACGACGACGATTGACGCGTTCCCGTTTCAACATGCCGAAGAAGCCCTCGCAGGCCGCATTGCACCCCGAGGGCAGGCTTCGCGCTCGGCACAGCTGCCAACGCCGCTCATTGAACAGATCAGGTTGTGCCCCTTGAGGAAGCGCTGATACTGTCACTCGTAAACTGACAGCCGCGATCGCTGTGCAAGATCACCGGTTTGCGTGAGTCGCGTTGCCACAGCGCCATGAGCACAGCCTGTAGCACCAGCTGCCGATTCTGGCAACGACTCATCGACCAGCCGACGACAATGCCGGAGTGGAGATCAACCACGACGCACAGATACAACCACAGACTGCCGGCGATACGGATGTAGGTAATATCGGTCACCCACTTGGTATTCGACTCATCGGCCGCAAAGTTCCGCGCCAGGTGATTCTCGATGTCCGCAGGCCGAGTGCCTGATGGCTTGCTACGATGTTTTTTCTTGCAGGGAATGCCCTGCAGGGCATCGTCGCGCATCAGGCGGGCTATCCGGTTCAGGCTGCATTGTTCGCCTTCCTCACGCAGATCATCCCAGATCCGGGGCGCACCTAAGACGCCATCGCTTTCAGCATGCAGTACGCGAATACGATCCAACAAGCGTTGATTCTCTCTTGCTCGAGGACTCAATGGACGTCCGCGCCAGCCATAATAGCCGCTCGGTGAGACATGCAGGCATCGACACATCAGCCGAACCGGAAAAGCTTCGCGGCAACGCTCGATCATCTGATACTTCGCCTCTGATCGCTCGCAAAGAACGTTGCCGCTTCGCGTAAAAAATCCCGTTCCTTTCTCAGCCGGTTGTTCTCGCGCTTCAAGGTCACCATCTCTTCATCGCGGACCACACCCTGGCCGAGAAAGGCCTTTGATCCGTTCGCTGTCATCTCCCGCTGCCAACGCGTGATCATATTCGGATTGATATCCAGTTCACGCCCGATCTGGGCCTTCGTTACACCTGGTTGATTTGCCAGCGCAACCGCTTCACGTTTGAACTCCGCCGAGTACTTTCTTCTTCTTGGCATGACGCTCCTCCATGGCCATTATCGGCCTTTTCGAAAGCGTCCGCGATATCAGCGGTAAAACCCATGGGAGAAAGTGTTACCCATGTCTCCGGAAGGATGTGTTACCTATGTGTCGGGTAGGTCACAGTGTGAGGCACTAAGCGTGCAGGGCACGCATAACCGCAGTAGGCTCCTTTTCAATAACTCTGAGCAGCGTATTTGCTGCGCCATCTGGATTCCGCGTTCCTTGTTCCCACTTTTCAAGCGTTCGCACAGAGATCGATAGAAACAGAGCAAACTCGCCCTGAGTCATTCCGAGGTCATCTCGAATCAACTTAACGTTGGGCGAGTCAATTTTATATCGCTTTAGCGTTTCAGGTCGATCTTTGTAGGCGGTCAAGCCCTCAAGAATCTCCGCTCCAATATCTCTTTTCGTGGTCATGGTCAGTCCCTCCGTGAATATCATTCGTTACTACAATTCCCCTATCATTTTCTTGATCGCCTTCTTAGTTGCTGGCGAGATGTCAGAGGCCTCGTTCTTTGCATATACGGTGATCAACAGAATTTGGTGATCCTTTGTTATCCAGTAGTAGATAACTCTGACACCGCCTCGCTTGCCTCTGCCGCCAATCCCCCATCGCAACTTTGTTGCTCCGCCTGTACCAACAATCAGGTCGCCAGCGTCTGGCCGATCAATTAGGTGTAATTGCAACATATGGAATTCAATATCACCGAAGTATGATTCCCGTATCTTTGAAAACAGTGGAGTCTCGATGAATTCCATATATGAAACTACTCCAATGGGGTATACATGTCAACCCCAGTGGGGTAGTCTCAACTAGGCTGCAAAACTGTGGGGCAATCCGAGGCTAATTTTACCTTGTGAGAACTGTTGCGCTTGGCACTTCTTTGTTGAAAAGCGGTAACAGTGGAGGAATCGCAATCTTCCAAATGGTTTCAAACAAAACAGACGACGTTGCAGACAAGTGTCGTTATGATTCACCGTTTTGCGCGAAGGATCTCTGCACGAGTGGCGGACAGGCGTTGGAAAATCCACAAGTTCGGTGGCAGCAGCCTCGCTGATGCGGAGTGTTTTCGTCGTGTGACTGGCATATTGCTGGATTGCGATGAAATGCGGCTTGGCGTTGTGGTCTCGGCGATGGGCGGCATGACGGACGTGCTGATCAATCTGGCCATTCTGGCTGAACGGGATGACGATCGTTTCAAAAAGGAACTGGATGCGATTGGCAAGCGCTATTCAGACACTTCGGGGTCGCTGCTCGACGGCGATTCTCTGGTCGCAGTGCTCGACGCCTGGGGACAGGATGCAAGCGACATCATGGGCATCCTCACCAAGATTGCTCGCGTAAAGTCCGCACCGCAGCGAAGCCGTGACGTCGTCGCTGGCTACGGTGAAATCTGGTCGGCACGATTGCTGGCTGCCTGCCTCGAACAGGGTTCTCCGCAGCGCGGCGGTACCTGGATTGACGCTCGCAACGTTGTCACGGTACGCCAGACCGAACTGGGTCCGGCTGTGCTCTGGGACGCATCGCAAGCGAAGATGGACAAGGTCGTGGCGGCGGATTTCGAAGGGATCGCCGTGATCACCGGGTTTATTGCGACCGATGAACAAGGGTTGCAAACCACGCTGGGCCGCAATGGCAGTGATCATTCTGCAGCTATTTTCGCAGCTTTGAGCGGTGCGTCTGAGCTCATTATCTGGACCGATGTCGATGGCATAATGAGTGCGGATCCGAGGCTGGTTCCGGAGGCACAGGTCATCGAGCGTCTGACCTATGACGAGGCGATGGAGCTTGCGTATTTCGGGGCAAAAGTCCTGCATCCGCAGACGCTGGGCCCTGCGGTCGACAATGACATTCCCATCATCATTCGCAACAGCCGAAACCCGTCACACCCGGGCAGTCGCATCTCGGCAGAGGCCATTGCTGCAGACAACATTAAAGGTATAACCGCGATCGGTGGCATAGCATTGCTCAATCTCGAGGGTGCCGGGATGATCGGTGTGCCCGGCACGGCGGATCGACTGTTTGCAGCACTCAAGAACGCTGGTGTTTCCGTAACACTGATATCGCAGGCAAGTTCGGAGCACTCGATTTGCATCGCGGTTCCGCACGATGTTGCAGAACACGCTCGCAAAGTAGTGACTGACGCTTTCGCAGACGAACTGGAAAGTGGCCAGATTCAGAGCGTCGAAGTGACCGAGGCGCAGAGCATCATCGCAGTCGTCGGTGACGGCATGGCTGGCAGGCCCGGAATTGCGGCGCGATTCTTCGGTACCCTGGGTCGTGCTGGCATCAATATACGTGCAATTGCCCAAGGCTCTTCGGAACGCAACATATCGGCCGTCGTCGATTCGAAAGAAGCAACCAAAGCGCTGCGCGCAGTGCATTCCGGTTTTTACTTGTCGGCCAAGACACTGTCCATCGGCTTGCTGGGGCCGGGCGGAGTGGGCAGTGCGTTGTTGCGCCAGATTGACAAGCAGGCAGAGCGTCTGCGGACAGACTTCAACCTTGATCTGCGCGTGCGGGCCATAGCGCGCTCAAAAAAGATGCTGCTGGGCGATACCAGTATCGACCTCGGCCATTGGCAAGACGTCTTCGATGCAGACGCACTCGAGTACAACCTCGAGCAACTCGAAACGCATATCAATCCGGATCACCTGCCGCACGCGGTAATCATCGATTGCACGGCGAGCGAACTCGTGGCCGGACAGTATGCCGGCTGGCTTGAACGTGGCATCCATGTTGTGACGCCGAACAAGAAGGCGTTCAGCGGATCGATAACGGATCATGCCCGGTTGCGCACGGCTGCGCGCATGGGCAACTCTCATTGCCTTTTTGAGACAACTGTGGGCGCGGCACTGCCGATCATTACGACGTTGCGGGACCTGATCCACACCGGGGATACGATACGATCAATAGAAGGCATTTTCTCCGGCACGCTCGCGTACCTGTTTAACGTGTATGACGGGACCAGGGCTTTTTCGGAAATTGTAAACGAGGCACGTGCGAGCGGATTTACAGAGCCCGATCCTCGCGACGATTTGTCCGGTATGGATGTCGCGCGCAAACTGACGATACTGGCACGCGAACTTGGCCAGGATATCGAGATCGGCGATTTTCCGGTGCAAAGCCTGGTGCCGGAACCGCTACGGGACTGCAGCATTGATGAGTATTTGCAAAGGCTGCCGGAGTTCGACGCGGATTTTCATGCGCGCTATGAGAAAGCACAAGCGGACAACAAGAAACTGCGTTATCTTGCGCGACTGGGACCCGGCGCAAGCGCCAGCGTAGGCCTGGAAGCTGTGGACGCGAAACATCCGTTCGCTAATATCAATCTGACGGATAATATCGTGCAGTTCAAAACCGACCGTTATGCGGATAATCCATTGGTCATACAGGGGCCCGGTGCCGGCCCGCAAGTAACGGCCGGCGGTGTTTTTGGTGATTTGCTGCGGCTGGCGCAATACCTCAGTCCGGGAGCCTAGATGGATCATTTCGTAACCGCTTTCGCGCCCGCGTCGATAGGTAATGTCGCCGTTGGCTACGACATGCTGGGCCTGGCTTTGGCAGACGTTGGCGATCGCGTGCTGGCGCGCAAAACGGACGGCGACGGCGTCAGCGTCGCCGAAGTCCGCGGGCAGGACGGTGACATTCATCCACTCCTGACGAATGATGCGCAACACAACACCGCATCAATCGCCGCTCAAGCGCTTTGGGATGCGCACGGCGGTGCAGGCGGTGTCGAGCTAAAGGTTCACAAAGGCGTGCCGTTGCAATCGGGCATGGGTAGTTCGGCGGCGTCAGCCGTAGCCGCCGTTGTGGCCGTCAACGCATTGCTGGATTCGCCGCTTGCCATGGAGGCATTGTTGCCGTATGCCCTTGAGGGTGAGGAGTACGCGAGTGGCAGCCTGCACGCCGACAACGTGGCGCCAAGTTTACTGGGTGGGTTAATACTGTGTCCGAAGGTGTTGTTGCCTGACGTCGTACGTTTGCCTGCACCGCAGGGCGTCAGTGCTGTACTTGTGCACCCGGATCTGCAAGTGGACACCGCGCGTGCCAGGCGCAGGCTGGCCAAGAGCTATTCGATACAGCTGTGGCTGGAGCAGCAAGGATTGCTGGCAGGTTTCATCGCCGCGTGTGCATCGAGTGATGTCGATCTGATTGGCAGGACGTTGCGCGATGTCATCATCGAGCCGCAGCGATCGGCCGCAGTGCCGTGTTTTGATGCCGTTAAGGACGCGGCAATGCGCGCTGGCGCTCTCGGTTTCAGTCTTTCCGGCAGCGGACCGAGCATGTTCGCTCTGTGCGAGGACAGTGCGGCACGCAATCTGGCCAGCGCCATGGAGCAGGCCTGTCGTGCTCAGGGAATCGAGTGTCAGTCGTGGATTAGCCCCATGACCGCACCGGGCGCCCATATAGAGGACGGCATTTGAATTTCTTCAGTACCCGAGGGGGCGGCCCGGTCAGCCTTGATGAGGCGTTGCGCAAGGGCATCGCGAGCGACGGTGGGCTGTACTTGCCCGAACAGCTGCCGAAATTTGCGCTGGCCGATTTTGTCGACGCAAACACGATGCCCGAGGTTGCCACGATCTTATTGCGGCCGTTCTTCGTCGCTTCTGCGCTGAAAAATGACCTCCAGCAGATTGTGGCGGAAACTTTCAGTTTCCCGATTCCAACGACACGATTGCCGATAGCAGGGCAGGATGTCTCTATGTTGGAGCTCTACCACGGTCCTACGGCGGCCTTCAAAGATGTCGGTGCAGGATTTTTGGCCGCGTGTCTGTCGCGGCTGGAAGGCAATGTCGAGTCGCCGCTCACCATTCTGGTGGCGACTTCCGGCGATACCGGCGGAGCCGTAGCCGCTGCATTCGACAAGCGCCCGGGAATGCGCGTCGTGGTGCTATTCCCGGATGGTCGTGTGTCGGACCGGCAAGCGCATCAACTTTGCTGCTGGAGCGACAACGTCCTGTCTTTAAAAGTGCAGGGCGCATTTGACGACTGCCAGGCACTGGTCAAGGCGGCGATGTCGGACCCGGCATTGTCTGCCGAACATCGATTCAGCTCTGCGAACAGCATCAATATTGGCCGGCTACTGCCCCAGTGCACCTACTACGCGCAGGCCAGTTTGCTACACCATCGCCGGACCGGGAAAATGCCCGGCTTTATTGTCCCGACAGGCAACCTTGGTAATGCGTCCGCCTGTATCATGGCGCGCGAGATGGGACTGCCTGTTGGGCCGATAATATTCGCAACAAATTCGAATCGAACGATCGTGGACTACTTTGATTCCCTGGAATGGCTGCCGCGTGATAGCTTGCAGACTCTTGCCTCTGCGATGGATGTCGGCGATCCAAGCAACATGGAGCGCCTGCGCCACCTGATCGGGGAGGCTGACGTTTTACGTGAGCAAGTCACTGTGTCATCCGTGGACGATGAGCAGATTGGCGCGGCCATCAAGCAGGACTTCGCGGAATTCGGATTTGCGACGTGCCCGCATACTGCGACGGCGTCACACGTTTGGCGTCAACTGGCTATCGATCAAACAGAGTCGCACGACTGGATTCTGGTTGCGACGGCACACCCGGCCAAGTTCGAGACTATCGTTGAGCCATTGATAGGCGAGGCCGTGGCATTGCCACCGGAGCTGGAAGAGATACTCTCACGGCCGGCGCATTCGATTTCAATCGAGCCGAACCTGGACTCGCTTGCGACTGCTTTGCAAGGCCAATAGGAACATTCGAATCTGATGTCTGACTTTTTGCAAATGGATAACAAACCCTGGCTACTGCCTCTTGTCGCGGTACTGCTGTTGTTGCTGATCTGGTTGATCTATCGATTTTGGCGCGGACGAGGCAGCAGCCTTGAGAAAATCATTGCAGACATCAGCTATGATCGCATTGACAACCTCATCATACCGGGCGCCGATGAGGGCGAAATCATGGTCGACTACCTGCTGCTGACATCGCAGGGACTGTTGATTCTCGAAGTGAAAGATGTGCAGGGCACCGTATTTGGCGGCGACAAGATGCAAGACTGGACGGTTATCAGCGAGGAGCGCCGCTACACGTTCTCGAATCCACAGCTCGCACTCTATGATCGTATCGCGGCTGTTCGCCAAATCGTTCGGCAGCTCCCGGTTGCCGGCCGCATCGTGTTTCTCGACGGTGCGGAATTCACCAAGGGCGTACCGGGCCTGGTGTGTAGTCTGCAAGAACTCGCGGAGGAATTCGGGGACTCTGACAAGGCCGCGGCCAAATTCAAAATTGAGGCCTTCATGCCGCATTGGGACCTGATTCGCAAGGAAGCCCTGAGTGCGCAGGTCGGGCAAATGTTCGATCGACGCGGCCGTTAGGGCGGCAGTGCGAAAAAGTGCAGCGCATTCATCGTCGTGATATGCGCTACGTGTTCCTCGCTCTGCCCACGGGCCGCAGCGACGACACGTAATACTTCGGTCAGGTAAGCGGGCTCATTGCGTCGTGTTTTCGGCTTGGGGTCTAAGGTTCGCGGCATCAGGTAGGGCGCGTCAGTCTCGATCAACAGCTTGTCGTCGGGAATGGCGGACACGATATCCTGCAGGTGCTTGCCGCGACGCTCATCGCATATCCAACCGGTAATACCGACGTAAAGTCCCAACTCAAGGTACTCGTGTAGCGCTTCGGCATCGCCCGTGAAGCAGTGCGCGACGGCGTTCGATATGTCGGGTAGCAAAGGCTTAAGCATTTCGACGAAGTCATCATGAGCATCGCGCTGATGCAAGAATACCGGCAGGCCGGAGTCCCTGGCGATTTCGAGTTGTCGCTGCAATGCTTCCAGCTGCGCTTCGCGTGGCGACAAGTTTCGATAATAGTCGAGCCCGCACTCACCGACCGCGACCACTGCGTCTTTCAGGATCAGCGAGCGAATCAACGCGTCACTGTCGTCACTGTAATGCGAGGCGTGATGTGGGTGGACTCCCGCAGTTGAGAAGAGAACGCCGGGTAATTTCTCAGCGAGCTCTGCTGCCTGGACGTTACTGTCGTCGCTGCTGCCGGTAACGATTATTTTGTCGACACTCGCATCCGCCGCGCGCCGCATCATCTCGGCACGGTCTTCGTCGAAACTGCTGTGCATGAGATTCGCGCCGATATCAATTAGCGAGTAGGGCATGATCCGGAAATGGCCTGCTGAGAGCGATTGGATCACGCAGAGTAGCGAAACGACGGCGGCACAGCTACATTGTCAGGCGCTTGCAACCATATTCGTTCGAGCGGTATCTAAGGAGTAAGAAACACACTCAAGGGTGCTCAAAATGGCAAAATTCATGACAAAGACAGTATTTACTGTCGGTCTCCTCGTGATGCTGATGGCCGTACCGGTGTTTGGCATGTCGACCAACAAGAGTATAGAAATCGAGGCAGGCAGCGAATCCGATGGAGCGAGTTCCGTAAATGGCAGCATCTCAATTGGCCAAAAAGCGGTCGTCAGCGGTGATGTCAGCACAGTCAATGGCGCAATACGGGTGGACTCGGGTGCAAGTATCAAGTCAGCATCGACGGTGAATGGCGCCCTGAGAATCTCGGATAACGTCAAGTCGGAAGGTCTTGATACAGTCAATGGCTCCGTGACGGTTGGTGAATCGGTCACGGTCGATGGATCAATTGAGACGGTCAATGGCAGCATTTCCATCACCACAGGTTCGACAGTTAGCAGCGATGTCAGCAACGTTAACGGTGAAATCGAGCTCAGCGGAGTACAGATCGGCGGCAATGTTTCCACGGTGAATGGTGATATTTTCGTTGTTGACGGCAGCGTTATAAAAGGCGACCTGATAGTTGAGAAACCAGGCGGATGGAGCTGGGGAACAAGCTTCAAGGGTGAACCAAAGGTTGTAATCGGCCCGGGGTCCAGCGTCGTAGGCAATATTGAGCTGGAGCATAAGGTCAAGCTATTTATCAGTGTTTCGGCCCAGGTCGGTGGCGTGACTGGCGTGATGACCCTGGACGACGCGGTTCGTTTCAGCGGCAAACAGCCATAGAATAGTCATTGGAATTCCGTAGAATAGGGACGGTGCAGAGCGCCGCGAGCCAATTACCCCTGTTCTCAGAAGTTGATGAGCCCGACTCGATGTCGGGCTTTTCTGTGCGTGAGAGTGGCCGCGCAAAGCGCCTGTCGATCAAGGTCTTCCCGCGCGGTCGCGTCGAGGTTGTCGTCCCGAAACGGACGCGTCCAGCCGATGTTCGCGAGTTCGTCGAGACTCACAGGGACTGGATCCGCAAGGTAAGGGAGCAATTTGCCGCTGAGCACGCGCCTGAGCCATTTGCATTGCCTGAGAACGTGCAACTCAGGGGAATCGAGCGACATTTCTGCGTGCAGTACCTGCCGCAGGACGGTGTGAGCACGGTCAAGTACCGGGCAAAAGGCGATACGGTCGTTCTGTCGGGGCGTACCAGTGATGAAAATCTCTGCGTTGCAGCACTTAAGCGCTGGCTGACCAGCCTCGCAAAGCGCGAATATGCGCCGCGCCTGCGTTCTGTATCGTCCCTGATCGGAAATTCCTACAAAAAGATGCATGTCCGCGGGCAGAAGACCTGCTGGGGCAGCCACTCCAGCTCCGGCACCATCAGCCTGAATTATTGCCTGATGTTCCTGGACCCGGCACATCTTCGCTATGTCATGATCCACGAGCTCTGCCATGCCCGTCACATGAATCACTCCCGTCGATTCTGGAGCCTGGTGGGGCGGTTTGAGCCGGACTATCGCCAGCTAGATAAGGATCTCAACAATAGCTGGAAGCGTATTCCGACCTGGGTTGGAATCTACTAGTCCTGAATTGTCTGGTAGGCTTGCGCAGCGGATGATTTGTCGTGCTACACCTTTGGGGGATCCAGGCTTGACGATTTTCAAGGAACTCAGTCGCCGTAATGTGATCCGCGTAGCTGTCGCCTATACGATCGCCTCGTGGTTCATTGCGCAGATTGCCGATGTCGTCCTGAACAACATTGGCGCACCGGACTGGGCCATCCAGGCGTTGTTCCTGCTGCTGGTTATCGGATTCATTGCAGCGCTGATCATCTCGTGGGCCTATGAAATTACGCCCGAGGGCATCAAGCGCGAGCGTGATGTCGTTCGCGATGATTCGATCACTCATCTGACCGCAAAAAAGCTCGACTACATCACGCTGGCAGCCGCAGTCGGGGTAGCCATCATGTTCGTGTGGCCGCAAATTGCCGATGACCAACCCGCGATGGAATCGGTGTCAAAATCCACTAACACGAACATTTCAGACGCGGCCGCCTATATCGACGATCAATCAATCGCGGTCCTGCCATTTGCCAATCGCAGCAACCGCGACGAAGACCTGTTCTTTACCGACGGAATCCATGACGACCTACTGACGCAACTCGCGAAAATCAAGGGATTGAAAGTGATTTCGCGCACCTCGGTCATGCAATATCGTGACACCGACAAACGCATTCCTGAGATTGCCCAGGAACTGGGCGTGGCGACGGTGCTGGAGGGCGGCGTGCAACGTGCCGGGCATCGTATTCGCATTAACGCGCAATTAATCGACGTCGCGACGGACCAGCACCTCTGGGCCGAAACCTTCGATCGCGAAATGACGATCGACAACCTGTTCGATATCCAGACGGAAATTACACGTCACATCGTCGCTGCCATCAAAGGAGAACTGACGACCGCGGAGGAACAGCAGGCGTTTGCCGTTGCGCCGACACAAAGCCTCGAGGCCTACGACGCCTATTTGCGCGCGCGCAACCTGCTGAGCGGTTCCGGTTACAACCTGGATAAGTACAAGGCCTTGCTGCCCTACGCCGAACAGGCCGTAGCGCTGGACCCGAACTTTGCAATGGCGCACCTGCTACTGGCCGACACTTATGCTCATCTGGTCTGGATAGGCTACGACGCCACGCCGCAACGCGAGCAGGCTGCACGCGCGTCACTGGACACAGCGGCGGCGATCCTCAGCCCCGGATCACCCGAGTTACTGGCCGCGCAAGGCGAATTCCTGTATCGCTTCGAACAAGACTACGCGGCGGCATTGAATGCGTTCCTCAGGGCCCATGCCGCAATGCCGGGAGATGCATCGATCCTGGCAAAGCTCGGACTCACGCAGCGGCGCCTGGGCTTGTGGGAAGAGTCCGTAAGCAGCCTGCTGCAATCGGCAGACCTGGATCCTGCGAACGCCAGCGCAATGTCGAACGCCGCCGTAACCCTGGCGCAGATGCGCCAATGGTCGCGCCTGGAGGAACTTCTAATGGTGGCGCGGGAGCGCTTTGGCGATGACACTGATCTGGCTTCGACCGCGGCGATGTTGCCGATGTGGTCCCGAGGCGACGTTGTGTCGTCACGCGAACTCTTAACCAACGTTCGCCCCAATGTCGGTGACGCGTACGTTTTTGCGACTGTTGACCTTCCCTGGTTTGAGCGTGATTTTGCCGGGGTCATCGAAGCGTGGGAGCGGCCCGAAGTTCGGGAATATTCATCGCTGGCAGGATTCGCGGGCTACCGCGAGCTGCAACTCGCGCGCGCATATCGGCACCTGGGCGAGACAGATCGGGCCGACTCGTTACTCGCCGACGCAGTTCAGCGACTGGCGAATATCGATCGCAATCGCCCGGGCCTGGTAGTGGCGCCGGAGTTCTCTACGTTGGCACTGGCACTGGCCTTTCAGGGTGAAAAATCGCGCGCGATAGCACTCGCTGAAGAGGCGACCCGAATTGTTTCGCTGCAAAACGACAAGGTTGGTGCGCCGTGGTTTCTAGAGACTTTGTGCGAGGTTCTCGCGCTGACGGGTGAACGTGATCGCGCGCTGGAAATCTTGGCGCAACTGATCGACAAGCCAAGTGCATCTTCACGCTGGGTGCTGTACCTCGATCCGCGCTGGGATTTTTTCCGCGACGACGAGCGTTTCAACGACTTGATCCGCCCGCTATCCCTGGTCGAGTAACTCGCGCAGATTAATCACCGCCGCATTCGCCCGCGCAAGATAATTTGCCATTACCAGCGAGTGATTGGCGAACAATCCGAAACCACCGCCATTGAGGATCATTGGCGAGTGCATCGGCTCCAGGCTCGCCTCCAGTTCGCGAATGATCTGCCGGACGCTGGCCTCGGCGTTCTTGTCCGCCAGTACTTTCGCAAAGTCGAACTCAGCGGCACGGAAGAAATGCACCAGCGCCCAGGCGGCGCCGCGGGCCTCGAAGAAAATGTTGTCGACCTGAAACCATGAGGTGCGCACGTCGACCGTATCCGGTTGCGAGCCTGCAGCCTCGGCTGCGGCGTCGCCCGCAAGATCGTCATTGATGCGAGTGCTTGCGACGCTGTCGCCTAAGCGTCGAGTGATGCTACCCAGTCGTTTCTCTACCTGGGCAAGCCATTCGCGAAGGTTGTCGGCACGCGCATAGAATCGGGTGCCCGGATCATTGGCTGCAAGTCGATCACGGTATTTTGTAAATCCCTTAATTGCGTCACGATACGCGGACTCGGCCGCCGGCAGCATCCATGATTCATTGTCGATGAAGAACAATGGCTCCGCTTTGGCAACATCTGCGTCTTCCTTCGACTGGGACTGGCTGCGACTGTAGTCATTGCGAATGATGCGAGCCATGTCCCGGACCTGCTGCAACACACCGAATTCCCAGCTGGGAATATTGTCGAGAAAGATATTCGGCGGAATCTTGTCGTTGCTCAGGTAGCCGCCGCGTTTGTCGAGCAGGGTTTCGGCGACTCGAACCAAAGTATCGGTTGTGGAGAAGCCTACGTTGGTCGAATCGTCGCTGACCGAACGGCTGACCCAAAAAACGTCAGGTTCGCGCGATAACCAGAACATGATGGCGAACATGATCAGCATCACGCCAGCAAACGACCACCCGATGATTTTTCCCCATCGACTGGTCTTAAGAATATTGTCCGCCGATCGTTCTTTCACTTTAACTTCTGCCGTTATGCTGCGAGCTGACGCAACACGTAGTGCAAAATGCCACCATTCTCATAATAGTCGCGTTCTTTTGGCGTATCGATGCGCACCTGCGCTTCAAATACGATGGCATCACCGTCATCCGGCGTTGCCGTCACCGTAACGGTCTTGGCATCGGCATCCGTTTGGCCTTCAATATCGTAAGTTTCTTTGCCGGTGAGGCCCAGCGATGTTGCATCCTGACCATCGAGGAATTGCAGTGGCAAGACGCCCATACCAATCAGGTTGGAACGGTGAATGCGCTCGAAACTTTTGACGATGACGGCTTTGACGCCGAGTAGGAGTGTGCCCTTGGCTGCCCAGTCACGCGACGAGCCCGTGCCGTACTCAGATCCGGCTATGACGACCAGTGGCGTACCTTCTTCTTTGTATTTCTCTGCTGCGGCGAAGATCGTCATTTGTTCGCCACTCGGTTGATGACAGGTCCAGCCACCTTCAGTGCCCGGCGCCAGGAGGTTACGCAGACGAATATTCCCGAACGTCCCGCGCATCATGACCTCGTGATTGCCGCGACGTGAACCGTACGAATTAAAGTCACTGGGTTTGACGCCCTGTGCCTCGAGGTATTTCGCGGCAGGACTGTCGGCGGCGATGGCACCTGCCGGCGAGATATGGTCGGTTGTTATTGAATCAGCCAGCAACGCCAGTACGCGGGCGCCCTTGATGTTACTGACGGCGGCAGGTTCTTTGCTCATGCCCTCGAAATAGGGCGGATTCTTGATGTAGGTCGAAGTTTCATCCCATGTGTAGATTTCACCTTCTGGCGAATCGATGTTTTTCCAGTTGGCATCACCCTCGAACACGCTGTCATAGTTGGACTTGAACATGCTGGAGTCGATGTTACTCGAAATCGCGTCCTGCACTTCTGCATCGCTTGGCCAGATATCTTTGAGGTAAACAGGGTTGCCGTCGTGGTCGTCCCCCAGCGAATCGTTGAACAGGTCAACGTCCATGTTGCCGGCGATTGAGTAAGCAACTACGAGCGGTGGTGATGCCAGGAAATTCATTTTCACGAGTGCATGAATGCGACCTTCGAAGTTACGATTGCCAGACAGGACGGCGGCTCCAACGATGTCGCCTTCCTTAACGGCAGCAGCAATCTCAGGTCTCAGCGGACCGGAGTTGCCGATGCAGGTCGTACAACCATAGCCGACGTTGTAGAAACCGATTGCTTCGAGGTCGTCGACGAGCCCGGATTTTTCGAGATAGTCGGTTACGACTCTCGATCCCGGAGCAAGACTGGTCTTGACCCAGGGCTTGGCCTTGAGCCCTTTCTCTCGCGCGTTTCTTGCCACCATGCCGGCAGCCACCATGACAGTCGGGTTAGACGTGTTCGTGCAGCTCGTAATTGCGGCGATCAGGATAGCCCCATCGCGAATTTCTTCGTCGCTGCCGTTGATATTTGCCACTGCACTGCCGCCCACAGCGCGGTTCGCGATTTCAGCATCGAGGTGTTTGCCGAACGTCTCCGCCGCGTCGCTCAGGGCAATGCGATCCTGTGGGCGTTTGGGGCCTGCGATGCTCGGTTCTACAGTGCTCATATCGAGTTCAAGCGTATCTGAAAAGAGCGGATCTGCCTGTCCGTCGTGACGCCACAGACCCTGTTCTTTCGCGTAGGCCTCAACCAGCTTTATTTGCTCTGCACCGCGACCGGAAAGTTCGAGGTAGCGAAGCGTCTCACCGTCAATCGGGAAAATGGCACAAGTGGAACCGAATTCCGGAGCCATGTTGCCGAGTGTTGCCCGGTCGGCCAGCGGCAATTGCGCGAGCCCGTCACCGTAGAATTCGACGAACTTGCCGACAACGCCTTTCTTGCGCAGCATTTCGGTGACGGTCAGCACAAGATCTGTTGCTGTGGCGCCTTCCCGAATCTTGCCGGTCAGTTTGAATCCAACAACGTTCGGGATCAGCATGGTGATCGCCTGGCCCAGCATCGCGGCCTCGGCTTCGATACCGCCGACACCCCAGCCAAGTATTCCCAAACCATTGATATGCGTGGTGTGTGAATCGGTACCGACAACCGTATCAGGGTAGGCGGAACGCGTACCGTTAATGTCGGCGTCAAAAACAACACGGCTCAGGTATTCGAGGTTCACCTGGTGGACGATCCCGGTATTCGGCGGCACAACGCGGAAGTTCTCGAATGCCGATTGTCCCCAACGCAGGAAGGAATAGCGCTCGTTGTTACGTTTGAATTCGATAATGTTGTTGAGATCGAGTGCGTTTGCGGCGCCATAATTGTCGACCTGAACCGAATGGTCGATGACGAGCTCGGCCGGTGACTGGGGATTGATGCTGTTCGCGTTACCGCCGAGTGCGACGACGGCATCGCGCATGGCGGCGAGATCGACAACGGCGGGTACGCCTGTGAAATCCTGCAAAATCACACGCGCCGGTGTGAACGAGATTTCGGTGCTGGGGGCCGCTTTTGGATCCCAGTGAGCGAGAGCGAGAATATCGTCGCGAGTGACGTCGCGTCCATCTTCATGGCGCAGCAGGTTTTCCAGCAAGATCTTGAGGGAGTAGGGCAAGCGCTCTACGTGGCCCTCTGTTACTGCATCGAGGCGGTATATTTCATACTCGTTATCACCGACTGCAAACGTTGAGCGCGCGCCGAAGCTGTCCGTCATAGCTTTCTCTCCGGGATTTGTTCTCGGCGGGCAGGCCGCCGCGGGGGGCGCATTATAGCGAAACGCCTGCTGCTGCGCTTACCCTATTTGATGTATGACAGCCCCGCCAAGGCAGCGGTCGGCGTCGTAAAAAACGACGAATTGGCCTGGTGCGACGGCCTTTTGGCGCTCATCGAAGCGTACTTCGATCTGCTCGTCGGCTAGCGTTCGCACGACGCAATCCTGATCGGCCTGTCGATAACGGATCTTCGCCTTGCAGCGCAGGCCCTCATCGAGCCCATCGGGGGGCATTCCTATCCAGCTGGCGTCGGTCGCAATGAGCCAGTTGCTGAACAGCATGTCGTGTTCACCCTGTGCGACCACGAGGACGTTGTCGTCGAGATTCTTGGCGACGACATACCATGGCTCCTCACTGCGGTCGTTGCGGCCGCCGATACCGAGACCCTGTCGCTGGCCCAGCGTGTAAAACATCAGGCCTTGATGCGTTCCCATCTCGGCGCCGCCCGGTGTACGCATGGGTCCCGGTTTCGCCGGAAGATAGGTGCTCAGGAACTCGCGAAACGGGCGTTCTCCAATGAAGCAGATACCGGTACTGTCTTTCTTGTCGTGTATATCGAGCCCAAAGTCGCGCGCGATTTGTCGAACCTCGTTTTTCTGCAAGTCGCCCAACGGAAAGACGGATTCTGCGAATGCTTCGCTACTAACAGCGTGCAGAAAGTAACTCTGGTCCTTGCCGGCGTCGGCGCCCTTCATCAGGGTGCCGTGCCCGTCGACGATGTCTGACTGCACGTAGTGGCCAGTCGCAAGCAATTCACCGCCCAGGCGTTTCGCGTAATCACGAAATACGCCGAACTTGATTTCACGATTGCACAGCACGTCCGGGTTGGGCGTGCGTCCAGCACGGTATTCGTCGAGAAAGTATTCAAATACCTGATCGCGATACTGTTTTGAGAAGTTCACATGGTGCAAGGGTATGTCGAGCTGTTCGCAGACCTGCCGCGCGTCCTGCAGGTCATCGGCTGCCGTGCAGTAGCCATCATCGTCTTCCCAGTTGGTCATGTGCAGGGCATGCACCTCGGCACCAGCACGTTGCAGTAGAATTGCGGCCACAGCAGAGTCCACACCCCCGGATAATCCGAGGACGACTTTCTTATTTGCTACCTGGTGGTCGAGTGAGGGCGCCATAGGCGGCGCATATTAACACCGTAGGAGCGCCCCTTGGGCGCGATCGCGGGTGTATGCCCTTTGGGTGCAAGGCCCGCTCCTACAATTTAGATGCTGAGTTGGCGGAATTCCATTTCGACTGCGCTCTCCAGCCAGATCTCGTCGAACATCGTTCCGTACAGCTTCGCGACCGCCGGTTCGTAAGTATCAGTGATACCGTCCCAGCGCTGGGCCTGTAGCCGGTAGACGAGAGCCGTTTGATCGGCGATGCAGAATGCCTCGGAGTGCGTACGCAGGTCCTCGTGCACATGCCGGAATTCGATATAGGTATTCAGACGGCGGCCAAGATGCACGAAGTTGTTACCGTTTTTGACAGCGCGCGCCGGATCAGCAATCAGTACACGAATTCGTGCGTAGGTTTGTGACAGGACAAGACGTTTGATGATTTCCAGGAATTCCGGATTGTCGTAGATACCAGGTTCGAGATCGTGCGTAAAAATAGAGACCTTGCGCTTGGCTTCAAGCGCTACTTTGATCACAGCCTGACGCATTTCTTCCTCGGTCGAGATTACCCAGCGTTTGCCTTTTTGATGCGCGTCGTCCATAGACCCGACAGTCTACCGGGTGAGAGGGGCTGCTCAGTGCCAACTGTGTCACAATTTCGATGACGATCCGTGGATGAAAATCATTCGTATCCCGCGCCAAGTGTGCGCTTCAGACGACTTGCGACAATCGTCCCGGCCCAATTAAAGTCCGTATATGGTCATTTATCCCCATTAAGATCGAATGCACCATGCATAAGCAGCCACTTCAACAGTTCGATTCCGCAGTCACTACCCCGCATCGATATCAAATCATCCTTTTGTAAACCCCGACTGGCACAAATTCTGGCCGCTACGGACACGGTTTCGGGGTCGGCGCGCAGGTGTCGACCATTGAGGTAGATGTTCCGGTCATCAAACGCGATGCGTGCCATGCCATGAACCACAAGCCCACCTGCGGCGGCGATATCTCCGATGACGTCATCGACTTCGAGTTCGTCCACTCCGTCGGGCGTCAGCCATTCCTTGGTCTGGGTCACGAAACGGCCGAGAATCACGGGCAGGTCAACGGAGTTATTGTCTGAAATGGACAGCAACAGTCGAGCACGCCGTGTTGCTGCAGCAGACAGGTATCCCGGCCGTGCTTCGGCAATTTCAAGATCAGGGTCAGCATAAAATGCGTCGTTGCCTTCAATACTGCCTGCGAGAGTTTGCATTAGATCTGAGATCTGTGGTGCACGCATACCGATTGAGTAAGTGATGCAGGCACGCGTCGCCGTGCCCCAATGTGCCACGCCAGGTGGGAGATACAAAACGTCGCCCGCTGCTGCGTCGTGCGATTCGTCCCCGACAAATTCGTGCAGAAGCGCCAGGTCGGAACTCGCAGCGCTGTTGGAGGCGACATTTGCGGTTGTAAATTGCCAATTGCGAATACCCGTGCCCTGACATAAGAACACATCGTATTGGTCGCGATGCGGCCCGACACCGCCGCCGGGTGCTGCGAAACTGACCATCAAATCGTCAATGCGCCAGTCGGGTATGAACGACACGTGTGCGAACAGCGCGCGCATCGCAGGCAGGTGCTTTTCCACGTCGTGCACCAGCAATGTCCAGTCGCGCTTTGGCAGGCCTTGGAGATACTGCGTTTCGAACGGTCCACTCTTGGCCCGGTAATGCAAACCGTTCGCGCCGCGTTCAACGAAAACAATTCGAGACTCCACATCTTCCAGTGTGGCGAGCCAGCCAATTTCATTGCGTGTCACGGCAGGTCGGATTCGACTTAGTGCCTGTGGCATGAATAACGGTTTTTTCTGCCAACAGCCTGACAGAAACTCTTCCGTCGATAAATTGTCCGGCAGTTTTAGCACGCGTCGGGGGTCAGATGTCGCGCGCCTGTTGTGCAGCGAGACCAATATAAGTCTCGGGGGTCAGTTGCAACAAGCGCTTCTTTTCGGCAGCAGGAATATCAAGCGACTTGATGAACTTGTGCAACGTGGCCTTGGTCACTGTTTGTCCGCGCGTAAGTGCCTTGAGCTTCTCGTACGGCTCGGGAATGCTGTAACGACGCATAACAGTTTGCACGGCCTCGGCAAGTACCTCCCAGGCTTCGCTCACATCCGCCTGAATCACCGCATGGTTGACCTGCAACTTGCCCACACCCTTCACCAAAGACTGCAGCGCAATGAGAATATGTGCCACCGCCAAGCCTAGATTACGTTGTACGGTTGAGTCGGTGAGGTCGCGCTGCCAGCGAGAAATCGGCAACTTCTCTGCGAAGTGTCCGAGCATCGCGTTCGCCATGCCAAAGTTGCCCTCGGCATTCTCGAAATCGATAGGATTAACCTTATGCGGCATCGTAGACGAACCGACTTCTTTCTCAGCAATCTTTTGATCGAAATAACCGATCGATACGTAGCCCCATATGTCCCGGCAGAAGTCGATGAGTATCGTGTTGTAGCGCATGAGTGCGTGCGAGTACTCGGCAGTCCAGTCATGTGGTTCGATCTGCGTCGTATACGGGTTTGGTCGAACGCCAAGTGATTCGACAAAGCGGCTGCTGATCGCGGGCCAGTCGGCGTCGGGGTATGCAATTGTGTGTGCGTTGTAGTTGCCTACAGCACCGTTGAACTTGCCAAGAATTTCGATCTCGGCGAATCGCTTTTGCGCTGTTCTCAGCCGCGCGACGAAATTCGCCACTTCCTTGCCTAGCGTGGTAGGGCTTGCGGTCTGGCCGTGCGTGCGTGACAACATCGACACTTCAGCGTGTTCTTTTGCCAGTACAACAAGTTTGTTGAGCAGTTTGCGCATCTGCGGGATCAGCACGTCGGAACGTGCCGTGCGCATCATCACTGCGTATGAGAGATTGTTGATGTCCTCGGAGGTGCATGCAAAATGCAGAAAATCTTTTAGCGCTTGCGTCTCGGGACCGTTCCCCAGTTTCTCACGAACGAAATACTCGACCGCTTTCACGTCATGATTTGTGGTGGCCTCGATGGCTTTCACACGCTCTGCGTCATCGAGTGAAAAGTCATCGACGATGTGGTTCAGCACATCTTTCATCACGGACGATAACGGTGCGAGGTCACCAATTTGGGGTTCGTCTGCAAGGCACTGTAACCAGCGGACTTCCACGAGTACGCGGTAGCGAATCAGGCCATATTCGCTGAAGATATCGCGAAGTCCGCTGACCTTATCGAAATACCGACCGTCGACCGGGGACAGAGCTCTTATAGTAGAGACTTTCATGTCTGCGAAACCAGTGTAGACTTGCGCGCGCAAAGCGCGAATCATACACCAACTAATGATCACCAGACGGCGCAAAAACGCTGTACGGAGCACGATGGGCAATGAGTGACAAGGGATACCGCATCGAGAAGGACAGTATGGGTGAGCTTCAGGTTCCAGATGATGCACTTTGGGGAGCGCAGACGCAGCGCGCAGTCAATAATTTTCCGATTTCGGGCCTCACGATGCCACGGCAGTTCATCGCGGCACTGGGTCTCGTAAAGTGGGCCGCCGCGGGCGCGAACTCGGAACTGGGTCTTCTGAAAAGCGACATTGCGATCGCTATCCAGCAAGCGGCGCAGTCAGTGGCGGATGGCGAACACGATGCTCAATTTCCGATAGATGTCTTTCAAACTGGCTCGGGCACCAGCTCCAATATGAATGCCAATGAAGTTATTGCTCATTTGGCGACAGCCGCTATGGGTTCCGCGGTGCACCCGAACGATCACGTGAACATGTGCCAGAGCAGCAATGATGTCATACCGACTTGTGTGCATGTGAGCGCCGCCATGGCTATCCAGGGTGATCTGTTGCCGGCACTGGGGCACTTGTCCAAAGTTCTCGAGGCCAAAGCTGACGAGACCCGCGACATCGTCAAAACAGGGCGAACGCATCTGATGGATGCGATGCCGCTAACGCTCGGACAAGAACTCGACGGCTGGCGAGCACAGATCGAGCATGCCGTGGAACGCTTGTCTGACACGATGAAACGTCTCGTTGCGCTCGCCCAGGGTGGTACCGCGGTTGGCACCGGCATTAATGCTCCTTCGAAATTTGGCAGCAAAGTCGCGCTGCTGCTCAGCGAGAAAACAGGCATTCCATTTACGTCGGCAGAATCCAAATTCGAAGCGCTCAGTAGCCAGGATGCGGCAGTGGAGACATCGGGTCAGTTACGTGTTCTGGCCGTCAGCCTGACGAAAATCGCCAACGACTTGCGCTGGATGAATTCCGGTCCGCTCGCAGGTATTGGCGAGATTGCATTGCCGGCATTGCAACCGGGTTCGAGCATCATGCCGGGCAAGGTCAATCCGGTGATTCCCGAAGCGGTGGCGATGGTGTGCGCGCAAGTCATGGGCAACGATGCCACCATCGCAATCGGTGGGCAGTCAGGCAATTTCCAGCTCAATGTGATGCTGCCGGTCGTGGCCTACAATTTGCTGCAGAGCATCGAGTTGCTGGCCAGTGCCAGCCGCTGCCTCGCGGACAAAGCGATCGCGGGATTCACCGTTAACACGGACAACATCAATCGTGCACTGGCCAGGAACCCGATTCTTGTGACGGCGCTGAACCCGGTTATCGGCTATGAAAAGGGTGTAGAAATCGCCAAGAAGGCTTACCAGGAAGGCCGCCCTATCAAAGACGTCGCCAGGGAGATGACCGACCTGACGGACGAGGAACTGGATCGCCTGCTGGATCCCGCCGGGCTGACTGAGGGCGGTATCAAACATTAACGGCGCTGTGAAATCGGCCGACGACATCAAACTCACGTCGCAAGATATTCGTCGCCACTTCGCGGGCACCAGGCTTTCGAAAAGCCCCACAGACGTCGCGATGCCGCCAGGCAGCTCGCGTTGGCCGGAGCCGATGCGTGAGCAACTGAGTGGGCACTTGAAGCCCGCCGGTGTCCTGGTGCCGGTGATCGAGCGCGGCAACGAATTAACGATTTTGTTGACGCAGCGTGCTGCAGAACTGAAGCATCATGCCGGCCAGGTGAGCTTCCCGGGCGGTCGCATGGAAGATCACGACGAGAATGTGGAAGCGACGGCGTTACGCGAAACCCATGAGGAAGTTGGCATAGCGCCGCACGATGTATCGGTCGTCGGCTATCTGCGCGCCATGCCGACAATCACGGGCTACGCTGTTACACCGGTGGTGGGCTTGATATCGGGTGACACAGAACTCGTGATCGATCAATCGGAAGTCGAATATACCTTCGAGGTGCCGCTGCACTTTTTTCTGGATGCGGCCAACGACATTCGCAAAATGCGAGAATTTCACGGCCGCGAAGTGCCGATGATCGAATTTAGCTGGGAAGGAGAGCGAATCTGGGGCGCAACCGCTTACATCATATTAGAACTACGAAAAATACTGTTAAATAAATGAGTTATGACTAAAATAGAGAAACTACTTGAAGTAATGTACAAGCTCCGCGACCCGGACAACGGCTGTCCGTGGGATATCGAGCAGGATTTTTCCAGTATCGCGCCGTATACGATTGAAGAGGCTTACGAAGTTGCCGATGCGATCGAGCGCGATGACATGGCAGACTTGCGTGATGAACTCGGCGACTTGCTTTTTCAGGTGGTGTTTCACGCGCGCATGGCCGAGGAGGCCGGCCATTTCGATTTCGACGATGTAGCGGCAGCCATATCGGACAAAATGGTACGACGTCATCCGCACGTGTTCGGCAACGAAGTCGAGCTTGCCGCCGGGGTGCAGGAGGGCAGTTGGGAGCGGATCAAAGAGGCGGAGCGGACGAACGATGGGGATAGCAGCGCGTTGGCTGGCGTCGCCAAAGCACTGCCGGCGCTGAAACGAGCACAATTACTTGGCAAGCGGGCTGGACGGGTTGGCTTCGACTGGCGGAATCGCAAAGGCGTCAGAGACAAGATTCATGAGGAACTCGATGAACTCGAGGAGGCTACCGGCACACGTGACGCGGCCGATATGGAAGAGGAATTCGGTGATGTTCTGTTTGCGGTGGTTAACATGGCCAGACATCTCGACATCGACCCGGAAAAGGCTCTAACGGGTGCAAATTACAAGTTCGAGCGGCGTTTCCGGGACATGGAGAATGCGATAACTGCAGACGGCAAGCGCTTCAGGGACTTTAATGTCGAATCGCTGGAACGCCATTGGCGTGCAGCCAAGAAGCGCGTAGGTTAGGTGCAGGTGGCTCGAACAATAAAAAGCGAAACCCAATGCTCCACTTTGCAATAGCAACAGGCCTGGTACTTGGACTGGTAGTCGGACTCGCTGCCGCCGCTACCGGCAACGAGTGGCTGCTGGCGATTGCCGAGGGATCGGCACCATTCGGTACCGTGTTCATTAATGCCATCAGGATGGTGGTCATTCCACTGGTTGTTACGATTATTTTCGCGAGCATTGCGGGTCTTGGCGACACGAGGAAATTGGGCCGGGTAGGCGCTTTCACGCTTGCGTTTTACTGGGTCACGCTGATCCCGGCCATCATAATCGGCATGACCGCAATGAAGCTGGGCCTGAAGTTCTCACCGGATATCGCGATGCCGGTAGCTGAGACTGCCGACATACCTTCACTACCAGGCATCGTTGATTTTCTGGTCAGCCTGGTACCCGCAAATCCGTTCGAGGCAGCCAGTTCCGGGGCGATCTTGCCATTAATCGTATTTACGGCGCTGGTTGCGGCAGCAACAGGTACGCTTGCAAAAGAACGGCGCGAACGAATGATCGCCATCGCGGACGACGCCAGCCAGGCTCTGATGAAGCTTGTCTGGTGGATACTCTACACAGCGCCAGTCGGCGTTTTCGGCCTTGCAGCTCCGGTTACGGCGAAGCTGGGCTGGGACCTGGTCCTCAGCCTTGGTGTTTTTATCCTCAGCGTTTTTGCAGGTTTGCTTGTACTGATGATCGTTGTGTTTGTTCCGCTCTGGGTTCTTGTTGCGAAAATAGGCCCGGTGCGTTTCCTGTCCAGCACCTTCGGTGCAGTTTCGATCGCCGTGTCATCAACCAGTACAGCCGCTGCAATTCCCGTGTCGTTGAAAGAGGCCACAGAAAACCTCGGTGTCTCAGAGACAGTCGCGGATATTCTGGTGCCGTTAGGTGCCTCAATGTATCGGCCCGGTAGCGCGCTATTTCAGGGCGCGGCAATCGTATTTCTCGCACACATGTACGACGTTCCGATACCTGCTGCTGCCATTGGCGCGGCCATTCTGGCTACATTCCTGGTCTCTCTCACCGTCGCCCCAGTGCCGTCTTCTGGCGTGATAACGATGGCTCCGGCGCTCGAAGCGATCGGTGTGCCAGTCGCCGGGCTTGCGATCCTGCTTGGCATTGATCGAATTCCGGACATGATGCGCAGTGGGGTCAACGTGCTGGGTCAGATAAGTACAGCAGTGTTTGTTGATCGCTGGACTGGTGGCAAGTAAACGTATTCATAAACCGTTCAGTTATATCCATTTTCTGATCGTTTCGTGTTCAGGAAGGGTTCATTGCGCCTCCCGTAATCTTGTCCCCAGGCTGGCAAAACGCCAGTCGCTGGAAACCTAAGGACAGGACTATGACTATTCACTCCAAGAGCAAACCCAATCTCACGGCCCTGGCGTCTGTGGCGCTGCTGTTAGGAGCATCTGCCACCGCCATGGCGGATCACGATCGTGACCGTGCCCGCTACGATTACGCCAAAGTCATTTCGGCACA
Organism: Pseudomonadota bacterium; assembly: GCA_022573655.1. Taxonomy (GTDB): domain Bacteria; phylum Pseudomonadota; class Gammaproteobacteria; order Steroidobacterales; family Woeseiaceae; genus UBA1847. The sequence goes on along the minus strand of JACZTO010000018.1, from coordinate 13,962 downwards.
GCCGATTATTCGCTACGTCACCGTAAAAACACCGGAACGTGTGTGCTGGGAGGAAATGCAGTACTACACGGTTCATCGTCATGCGCGTCACCTTGGTGGTGGCGCATTGCTCGGTGCACTTATTGGTGGCGTTGTCGGTCACCAGTTTGGCAGCGGTCGCGGAAATGACGTTGCGACAGTGGCTGGAACGTTGCTCGGAGCAGCCATCGGTACAGGCGCATCGTACGCTCGCCATGGAAATAATTACGGCGAAGAGCGCCACGCCAGGCCGGTCGAACGCTGCAAAACCACCTACCGCAAGCATCAGGAAGAGCGTATAGACGGCTACAAGGTAACGTACCGCTATAATGGCCAGAAATACGTTACGCAGATGCCGTATGACCCGGGGAAGAAGATTCGCGTGCGGGTTGACGTTCGGCCTGCCGTATAGCCGGGAGTTCTGATGTGACGCGATTCGTTGCAATCGTAATGCCGTCGTACGACACTCGGCGTATGCGATTGCTACTGACACTTTTGATAGTCGCGGTCCTGGCTTTATCGTCTGCCCCGGCCGCGGCGACCGACCTTGAAGAGGTGCTGAAAATGCAGCACCGGCAGTATCAGGGCGAGGCAGTCCTGCAAGTAGCGCAGTCCGGCTGTATGTCATTGTCCCAGGCGATCGAGTCTGTTCGCAGGAGTACTGGGGGCAAGGTTGTCGGCGCCGAGACCAAAGTGCAGGGCGGTCGCGAAGTGCATCACATCAGAGTTCTCACCAAGGACGGCAAGGTCAAGACGCACACGGTCAACGGCTGCCGCCGCTAGTCCATCCCTCCAACTAAGGAATGGGAACATGCGATTGCTGGTAATAGAAGATGATGTGACGTTGCGGGAATCACTCGCACGACAACTCGGCGAAGCCGGTTTCGCCGTTGAGCAGGCGGCGGACGGCACGGAAGGTCTGTATTTCGCTGAGGAATACCCGATCGATCTCGCTATCATCGATCTCGGCTTGCCCGGAATGTCGGGCCTGGAGATTATTCGGAAAGTGCGTGCCAAGGGTAAGACCTACCCGATCCTGATCCTGACAGCTCGTGATCGCTGGGAGGACAAAGTCGACGGCCTGAGCGCCGGCGCTGACGACTATGTTGTCAAACCCTTTCATTTTGAAGAGATCGGCGCGCGCGTTAACGCGTTGCTGCGGCGCAGCGGGGGGTGGGCCTCGTCCGTGTTGGAGGCGGATCCTGTGGCGCTGGACATGACGCGCCAGGAACTCAAGGTAAGTGGCAAGTTAATCGAGTTAACGAGTTTCGAGTACAAGATCATCGAGTTTCTTATGATTCGTGCCGGACAGGTCATTTCCAAAGCCGAGCTGACCGACCGCTTGTACGATCAGGACTTCGAGCGCGACAGCAACGTGATAGAAGTATTTATCGGTCGTTTGCGTAAGAAGATGGATCCTGATAACTCAATTGCTCCAATCGAAACACTACGCGGCCGTGGCTATCGCTTCGCGCTGGAACGCAATCAGTCGGGCTGACCCGGTTTATGAATTCGCTCAGCAGTCGGCTCCTGATTTCCGTCAGTGTGCTGCTGCTATTGTTCTTTGGTGCAACGATCGCCGTGCTGGACACTGCGTTTACGGAGGCCGGTGAACAGTCACGCCGCGACATTCTCGATGGACATCTCGTAGCACTACTTGCAGCCGCCGAGCCTGGCGACGATGGTGAACTCGCATTGCCGGAAAGAATGCGCGAACCGCGCTTCGGACGTATCGGTTCGGGCCTGTACGGTGAGCTGCGCGACATGGATGGTGCCGTGCTGTGGCGGTCGCGATCGGCATTGGGCCTGGTGATACCCGAGGGCGTCGTGCCCGAACTGGGTAATCACCTTTTTGCCAGAGAGTCATTTGCGGATGGCACGCCGTTGCTGACGTTGAGTTTAGCCGTCGAGTGGGAATTTGACGCGGGTGAATCAAAATCCTATGTCTTCAAGGTTGCGGAAAGCCTTGATTCCTTCAATGCCCAGATCGCAGGGTTTCGCCGACAATTATTTGGCTGGTTCGCGGCGGTCGCGTTGACGATGCTGCTCGCATTTTCGTTCCTCCTGCGCGGACTCATGAAACCGTTGCGCAAGATTGAAACAGAGATCGGCGAAATCGAAGAGGGCAGTCGTGTTTCATTGTCCAAGGAATTCCCTACAGAACTAACGGGTGTCGCGCGCAATATGAACTTGCTGATAGACAGTGAGCGCGCCAGGTCGGATCGATATCGATACACACTGGACAATCTGGCGCACAGTTTGAAAACGCCGTTGGCCGCGATGCGTGCCTTGCTCGATGACCGGCAAAGCGAACAGTTTGGCGACCGTTTCGACACGCAGATCGAACGCATGGATGAGATCGTTCGCTACCAGCTACGCAAACCCGCTGCATCGGTTACTGACAATCTTGTCTTGAAGGCAGTCCCTGTGGAGCAAGAAGTGGCGCGCCTGATCGACGGTTTGCGCAAGGTGTATCACGATAAGCGCCCCGATTTTGACGTGCGAATTGAGCCGGGAATGCAGTTTCGCGGCGATACGGGTGACTTTCTGGAATTGGCCGGCAATTTGCTCGATAACGCCTGCAAATGGTGCGATCGACATGTCCGATTGACCGCTGTGCCATCCGTAGGTGCGCGGGGGATAGCCAGTGGCATGGTGCTGACGGTTTCTGATGACGGTCCGGGTATTCCGCAGGATGCGGCCGACGCATTGTTGCAGCGTGGCATGCGTCTGGATGAGTCGACGCCGGGACACGGTATTGGCCTGGCCGTGGTGAAAGACATTGCTCATTCATACGGCGGCCAACTGGCGATTGCGAAATCCGATCTGGGCGGTGCCGAGATCACCGTATCCATTCCCCCCGTGTCTTCATCGAAACCGGCATAGCGCTACCCGACTGCATCGACTAAAGTCACGCGATGCACATACGATTCATAACCACCGGTGGAACGATCGATAAGGTCTACTTCGATTCGTTAAGCCAATTCGAGATCGGCGAATCAGTGGTTCAACATGTCCTGAGCGAAGGTCTTGTCGAATTTGAGTACGACGTCGTTTCGCTGATGCAAAAAGACAGCCTCGAAATGGACGACGATGACCGGCAGAAACTACGAGACTACATCGAAAAAGATGACGCGAGTCATTACGTCATTACGCATGGTACCGATACGATGGCGGAGACGGCTAGCGTGCTTGGCGATATTGAGGGACGCACGATCGTATTGACAGGTGCGCTCAGCCCGGCACGATTCAAGACGACCGACGCAGTCTTTAACGTCGGTATGGCCGTTGCGGCAGTGCAGGTTGCCAAACCCGGTGTTTACATTGCCATGAGCGGGCAGGTGTTCGATGCAGGCGCGGTGCGCAAGAATCGCGCCGAAAACCGATTTGAAAGTAAATAGGAAGGAAGTGAGAGATGAAAAAATACATGTTATTGCATTTTGGATTTGAGAAACCCACGCCGGAGATCATGGCAGCGTGGGGCAGTTGGTTCGAGTCGATTGCAGACAAGTCAGTTGAAAACGGGGGGTTTCATGGCGCTGCGCGAGAGATCTCGCATGACGGAAGCAAAGACCTGCCCATGGCAATGGATTCCATCACTGGCTACTCGATTATCAACGCCGAGAATCTTGATGAAGCAGAGAAGATCGCCCAGGACAATCCGTTCATTGCGAGCATCAGGGTCTACGAAATTATGAGCATGTAGCTCGATGACGCCATCGCGACTCGCGAGCGGACCTCGATTACAAGTCGAAACTGATGCCCTGTGCCAGCGGCAGATCCTTGCCCCAATTGATCGTGTTGGTCTGGCGACGCATGTAGGCTTTCCAGGCATCGCTGCCGGCTTCGCGACCACCGCCGGTGTCTTTTTCACCGCCGAACGCGCCGCCGATTTCGGCGCCGGATGTGCCGATGTTGACGTTGGCGATGCCACAATCTGAGCCGCCGTGTGACAGGAAGTACTCGGCGTTTTGCACGTTGTCTGTAAATATCGCTGACGACAGTCCCTGAACAACGCCATTCTGCATCGCGATGGCTTCATCAAGCGTGTCAAACGGAATCAGGTACAGGATTGGACCAAATGTCTCGGTTTGCACAATGTCCCAATGGTTCTCCGCGACTGCTATTGCAGGTGTCATGAAATTGCCGGGCCCATCCAGACGCTCGCCACCGCACAGGATTTCTCCGCCTGCGTCGCGAACCTCATCGCATGCTGCTGCAACGCGTTGCATGGAAGCTTCGTCAATGAGTGGCCCCATGAGTGTGTCGGGGTCCAGCGGATTGCCGATACGCACCTGCCCGTAAGCTTTGACGAGCGCGTTCTTGAGTTCATCGAAACGCGAGCGATGCGCGATAATTCTTCGCGTCGAGGTGCATCGTTGCCCGGCGGTGCCCACCGATCCAAACACGATTGCTGGAACCACGAGATCCATGTTCGCGTGTTCGTCGACGATGATCGCATTGTTGCCGCCGAGTTCGAGCAAGCACTTGCCCATGCGGCTCGATACGCGTTCGCTGACCTGGCGGCCAACAGCGCACGAACCCGTGAATGAAATCAGGTTGACGCGCTTGTCGTCGACGAACTGCTGAGCAAGTTTGTTGCTGCCATCGCTGATCAGGAAAAATACATCCGGCATATCCAGGCCCGCGAGTGCCTCGCCGATGATCTTCTGTACGGCAACGCCACACAGCGGTGTTTTCGGTGATGGCTTCCAGACATTGACGTTGCCGCAGATGGCGGCAAGACATGAATTCCACGAGTAAACGGCGACCGGAAAGTTGAATGCCGAGATTGTGCCGACGATGCCCAACGGATGCCATTGTTCGTACATGCGATGCTGCGGCCGTTCGGAGTGCATGGTCCGGCCGTACATCATGCGCGACTGGCCGACCGCGAAATCGGCAATGTCGATCATCTCCTGCACTTCGCCATCGCCTTCGGCCTTGATTTTGCCCGTCTCCAGGGTGACCAGGCTGCCCAGCGCGTCTTTGTATTTTCTCAGCCCGTTGGCAATATTGCGCACCGCTTCGCCGCGAACGGGAGCCGGGATGTCTTGCCAGGCCGCGAAAGACTCCTGCGCTCTGCTGATCACCTGCTCGTATTCGGCCTGCGAAGTTGAACGCACGCTCGCAATAAGCTCATTGGTAGCCGGGTTGATCGACTCGATGATTTGGGTCGAATCATCGCGACTGGATTTAGTGCCGAACCAGGTGCCGTCGTTGATCGCACCGAGGCCTAGCTGGTCAAGAATTTCTTTAGTGGCATCTTTTTTCATTTCTTTAGGCTCCTGAGCCCGCGCGTTGATGACCTGTTTCGCCACGCGCTACGAGTTCGGCCGATGTCAGGTTGGTTCCGCCTTGCGCGTAATATCGTCCAAAGCGGTTGTCCAGAATATCTGCAAGTCGAAATTGCTCTTGTGCCACAAAGCCTGTGTACTTCGCCGGCTCGGACAATACGATGTCGAGCACGCTGCAGATTCCGGCTGCGGTTGTGATCTGTATTGCGGACCAAAGTCGGCCGGCGACCTGCTGCGGGTACACCTTGTTGACGTAGTTTTCTTCTCGAAGTTCACCGTCCTGCAGGCCCGTCACTGCGGCATAAATAATAACGACATCCTGCAATGTCTGCGGTACCGAGTTTTCAAGTATGCGTTTAAGTGTATCGCGATCGTGATTCAATTTGAGGCCGTTCATGAGCAAACGCATCTGCTCGCAATGGCCGGGGTAGCGAATCGTCTTGTAGTTCATGGTCGATACACGATCACCGTAGGTCTCACCCAGTGAACCAAGACCGCCTGAGGTATTAAACGCCTCGTAGTGCTCGCCGTCGATCGCGATGGCCTCCAGACCTTCAAGCGGCATTACATCGATTTCCTTGCCGTCGACGATGCTCTTGCACATATTTCCGTATTCGTTGATTACGCCATCGGTTGACCACGTCAACGAATACTTGAGAACATTGTTGGGATGCTGTGGCAATGCTCCGACGCGCAGTTTCACAGACTCCAGCGAGTCGAAGTGCTGAATCAGCTCGTTAGCGGCGATGCTGATAAAGCCTGGTGCCAGGCCACATTGCGGCGCGAATACCTGTTTTGCACCTGCGGCGAGTGTTCGTACTGCTGCGGTTACCGCGACGTCTTCAGTCAGGTCGAAATAGTGCAGGCCTTCGTCACGTGCAACCTGTGCGACGTCGACATTGCAATAATAGGGCAATCCGGAAACGACCGCGGACGGCTTGTGCTCGCGTACATGTTGGGTCAGGATTTCTTTGCTGCCGGCATCAAGTTCGAAAGCCTTGATATTGTCCAGTCCGTGAGCATTGGCAACCGCCGCAGCGGCGCCAGGTTTCGAGTCAACCAACTGCACTTGGTAGTCGCCGCTTTCGGCGAGCAGACCAGAGATTAGTGCGCCAATTTTGCCGGCGCCGAGTACCAGTACGTCTTGCATGAAAACCTCAAAAAAAATCCAAAAATCGCCGAAGGATGACGGATATGTGGCGCGCATTGTGCCAATCTCGGTGACGCCTTTCCACACTTCGTACAGGATGTGAAAGGCGAAAATTGTCGACACCATGGAGGGCGTTGCGCGATCAGCGCCGGGAACCCTGAAATAAGCTCAGGTAAGCTGTCTAAACCTTTGATTACATAAGAAACTTTTGAGCCCTGCGATACGACATGGCATAGTTCGCATTGTATCTACGGCGAACAGGCCGGATAAACCTTAAGAGACGAATTGACAACGTGACCAGATCAATACCCAAAATCGATTGGCATCCCGCGAGTTGGCAGAGTCTGACAGCTTTGCAGCAGGCCTCTTATCCTGACAAGGCGGAGTTGGATCGAGTCGTTGCGGAACTTGCCAGGCTGCCGCCGATAACGACGTCCTGGGAAGTCGACGCTCTCAAGGAACTTATCGCCCAGGCGCAGCGTGGTGAGGCGTTCGTTTTGCAAGGTGGCGACTGCGCCGAAACCTTTGATGAGTGCACGTCGGAAAATATCGTCGCGAAACTCAAAATTCTGCTGCAAATGAGCCTCGTCATGATCTACGGGCTCAAGAAACCCGTGGTCAGGATCGGTCGCATGGCGGGGCAGTACGCGAAGCCACGTTCTGCCGACACTGAAACTCGTGACGGCACGACGCTGCCGAGCTTTCGTGGTGATCTTATAAATCGCGCCGGCTTCACTGCCGATGAGCGCATACCGGACCCGCAGAAAATCCTGCGCGGCTACGAACGTTCGGCTTTGACATTGAACTTCGTGCGCTCACTGATCGATGGTGGCTTTGCAGATCTGCACCATCCCGAGTACTGGGACCTGGGATGGGTTGCGCACTCACCCGCAGCCGCTGAATATCATTCTATAGTTGCATCGATTTCCGATTCGCTCGATTTTCTCGAAACTGTGTCGGGGCGCCAGTTCCACCACACGCAGCGTGCGGACATTTATGCCGCGCACGAAGGTCTGCATCTGCACTACGAACAGGCTCAAACCCGTTACCTGGACCGTCGCGAGCGCTGGTACAACCTGACCACCCATTTTCCCTGGATCGGCATGCGTACCGCACAGATTGATGGTGCGCACATTGAGTATTTTCGTGGCATCGCGAATCCGGTGGGTGTCAAAATTGGTCCGGGCATGACGCGCGAATGGTTGCAGGATCTTATCCGGGTTTTGAATCCGAATAATGAACCGGGACGCCTGACGTTGATTCATCGCTATGGCGCCAAATCCATCGAAGAACGCCTGCCAGAGATGATCACGGCGGCGCGAGAAGTAGGGTCACCCGTCTTGTGGGTGTGTGATCCGATGCACGGCAATACCGAAAGCACCGCGGATGGCACCAAGACGCGGCGTTTTGAAAACATTGTTGCGGAGCTCGAATCCGCATTTCGTGTGCACAAGTCGATGGGGAGCCATCTGGGTGGCGTACACCTGGAGTTAACCGGAGAGAATGTAACGGAGTGCACCGGCGGGGCGCGTGGACTGACTGATGCCGACCTTGCACGAGCGTATAAGTCGACCGTTGACCCGCGGCTGAATTACGAGCAGGCCATGGAAGTTGCCATGCGCATTGCGGGCCTTAATAAACCGTAGCGGCAGATAGGGGGACAGTGACCCTAACTCTGGGAGTTAGGGTCACTGTCCCCCCAGTTAGGGTCACTGTCCCCCTATCTGTTTCCACGCATCAGTATTCGAGATTTCCCGGGTCTCGCCGGGCGCGAGGCCGTCCAGAGTCCATGGCCCTATCGAGTAACGAATGAGCCGCAAGGTCGGCAAACCGACTGCCGCCGTCATGCGCCGTACTTGCCGATTTCGCCCCTGCGACAGTGTGACTTCTATCCAGGTATCCGGAATCTCGGTGCGCACACGTATGGGTGGATCCCGCTCCCAAATGCGGTCAGACGGGTCTATGATCGTGGCCGCAATGGCTTTGGCAACACCATCTTTGAGTTTCACGCCACGAACCAGTTCTTCAAGTTGAGCATCGTTCGGACTGCCTTCTACCTGGGCCCAGTAACGTTTCTTGATATTTGATTTCGGCTGGCTGATTTTGGCCTGCAAACGGCCATCATCGGTCAGGCAGAGCAAGCCCTCACTGTCGAAATCCAGCCGCCCGGCCGGATATACATTGGGCGTGTCGATGAAGTCCTTGAGTACCGGGCGCCCATCTGGATCGCGAAACTGGCACAGCACGCGGTTGGGCTTGTTGAGAAGTATCAGCACTACTTGTCGTCCTCGGCGAACTGTACAATGCACGCCTTTCGCGGCCCTCTGGACCCACCATGCATTACGATCATATTGATGTACCCGCCGACGGCGTGCCCATCACTGCAAATCCGGACCATAGCCTGAATGTGCCGGACTTTCCCATCATTCCGTACATCGTAGGCGATGGAATTGGTATCGACGTTACGCCGGTGATGCTCAATGTTGTCAACGCGGCCGTCAAGAAAGCGTATGGCGACGAACGCGCAGTCAAATGGATGCAGATCTTTGCCGGTGAGAAGGCAATAGAAATCTACGGTGAAAACGAATACTTGCCGGAAGAAACTCTGCACGCCTTCCGAAAATACCTGGTATCGATCAAGGGCCCGCTCACAACACCGACCGGTGGCGGAATTCGTTCACTGAATGTCGCTATTCGCCAGACGCTCGATCTGTATGCCTGTGTGCGCCCGATTCAGTACTTCCCGGGCGTGCAGACGCCGATGTTGCAGTCAGACCTCGTCAGTATGACGGTGTTTCGTGAAAATACCGAGGACATCTACGCGGGCATCGAGTTCCCAACGGGTTCTGAAGAAGTACAGAAGCTGATTCACTTTCTGCAGTCCGAACTGGGTGTAACCAACATACGTTTCCCGGCGAGTTCAGGGATCGGCATCAAGCCAGTGTCGCGGGAAGGCTCCGAACGACTGATTCGCAAGGCCATCCAGCACTGTATTGATCGCGACGATGGTTCAGTGACACTGGTGCACAAGGGCAACATCATGAAATACACCGAGGGCGCGTTCTGCCAGTGGGGTTACGACGTTGCAAGCAGCGAATTTGGTGCGAAAAAAATTGGCGACGGCCCGTGGCTGTCGTTTAAGAATCCGAAGACGGGTCGCGAGATTGTCATAAAGGACGTCATCGCCGACAACTTCCTGCAACAGATTCTCCTGAGGCCCGAAGACTTTGATGTCATCGCGACTTTAAACCTCAATGGCGACTACATTTCGGATGCACTTGCAGCGCAGGTCGGAGGCATCGGTATCGCGCCTGGAGCAAACCTCGGCGACGCGATAGGCGTATTCGAAGCGACGCACGGCACTGCACCGGGGTTTGCGGGTAAGGATAGGGTCAACCCGGGCTCACTCATTCTGTCGGCCGCGATGATGCTGCGTTACATCGGCTGGGACGAGGCGACGGATCTGGTACTCAAAGGTGTTGCCAATACGATTGCCAACGGCGAACTTACATTCGACCTTGCGCGTCTGCGCACCGCGATCCAACAACCGATACGCAAGGACAAACCACATGACAAAAAAGAAGTTGAACTGGAACTCGATCAGATGGTTCCGGGTGCAACGTTGGTCGGCACCCGTGGCTTCGGTGAGGCCATTATTCGTCATATGGATGACTGACGCATTTGCCCGATTCATTGATATTTGACCAGGAGTGTCGCGACTGTCCCCGGCTGGCAGCGTTTCTTGATGACGTCAGGGAGCGTTATCCGAATTATTACTCCAGGCCGGTGGCGCCGTTTGGCGCGCCCGACGCCCGTTTCCTGATTGTAGGTCTCGCCCCGGGGATGCACGGCGCGAATCGTACGGGGCGCCCGTTCACCGGCGACCATGCGGGAATCTTGCTGTATCAAGTGTTGCACAAGCATGGCTTCAGCACTCACGATCATTCCGATACGGCCGACGATGACCTGCGGTTGATTGATTGCCGCATTACCAACGCGGTGAAGTGTTTGCCACCCGACAACAAGCCAATTGGCGCTGAGATCAATACCTGCAATCGATTTCTTGCCAATGAACTCGCGCAAATGCCGGGCGATGCTGTGGTGATGGCGCTAGGCGGCATCGCGCACCGAGCGATCATCAAGGCGCTGGGCTTGCGGCAGGCAGACTACAAATTTGGACATGCAGCGCTGCACGACCTGGAGAATTTTCATTTGCTCGACTCCTACCACTGCAGTCGTTACAACACGAATACGCGGAGACTGACCGAAGCAATGTTCGACGCGGTATTTGCGACGGCGCGGGAGTTACTGGATAACCAGCGCGGTGAGTGACACAGCGAAATTTGAGGTTCAATCTTTTCTGCGCGGCCTGACGCACAGGCCGGGCGTCTATCGCATGATCGACGCCAAACACAAGGTCATTTATGTCGGCAAGGCACGCGACCTGAAAAAGCGCGTCAGCAGTTATTTTCATCGCGCGAAAGCGGCACCGAAAACGCTGGCGATGATGAAGAAGGTGAGCTACGTAGAGGTCACTGTCGCAAATACAGAGGCGGAGGCACTGCTGCTTGAATACAGCCTCATCAAGGAGCACAAGCCGCGCTTCAATATTTTGCTCAGAGATGACAAGAGCTATCCGTATATTTACGCGTCCACCGAGCATGCCTTTCCTCGTCTCAGGTTTCATCGCGGCCCACGACGTGGCAAGGGGCGTTACTTCGGGCCGTATCCGAGTACGGGTGCTGTCAGAAAGACGCTGAGCGAACTGCAGAAACTGTTCATGATTCGCTCGTGTAACGATAACTTTTTTCGCAACCGGACTCGACCGTGCCTGCAGTACCAGATCAAACGCTGTTCGGCACCCTGTGTAGATCTCATTGGCGCGCAGCAATATGGCAAGGATATCGATGCGGCCATCCTGTTTCTTGAGGGCAGGAACAGGAGCGTCGTGAATTCGTTCATCACGCGCATGGAGCAGGCATCCGCGGACCAGGATTACGAGCAGGCCGCGCGAATTCGCGATCAGATAGCAAAATTGAAAGATATCGAGGCGCGCCAGTTCGTCAAGCGGACCGACAAGAAGGATCTCGATATTCTCGGCTTCGCATCAAACGTTGCCATTCATTGCGTGACGGTGATGTTCATACGCAACGGCTCTGTGATTGGCAGCCATGACCATTTTCCGCGTCTCCAAGGTGAGGCCGACAAGCAGAAAATCTTGAACGCGTTTGTGGCGCAACACTATCTGGGTCGCGATGCTCCTGCAGAGATCGTTCTTGACGTTGAAATTGAAGACGGCGAATTGTTGCAACAGGAACTGAGCGAGCGCATCGGCCGTAAAGTGTCGATACGGTCACGCGTGCGGGGCGATCGTCTGCGCTGGCTCGAATTGGCCAGAACCAACGCGGAACAGGGATTGAACCTCAAGGTGGCCAGCAGTGCGACTATCCGCCGCCAGTTTGTGGCGCTCGGCGAGTTGCTCAATCTCGACGAGCCACCGCAGCGGCTTGAGTGCTTCGATGTCAGCCACACGTCCGGCGAAGCGACCGTCGCGTCATGTGTGGTTTTCAATACGGCCGGTGCACTCAAGAGTGACTACCGGCGATTCAATGTGAGTCCGGACGCGGCAGGAGATGACTACGGCGCTATGGCGGAGGCATTGCAACGACGCTATGCACGCATCAAGAAAGGCGAGGTGCCAATGCCTGACGTATTGTTTGTGGACGGTGGCAAAGGTCAGCTTACAGAAGCGATGAAAGTACTGCGTGAACTGGATCTCGACTGGCTGACAGTGGTTGCGGTTGCCAAGGGCAGGGCGCGCAGGCCGGGCAGCGAACAACTGTTTCGGCCAGGGAGCAAGACGCCGCTCGCGGTGCCGCCGGATTCGCCGGCATTGCTATTGATACAGCAGATTCGCGATGAGGCGCATCGATTTGCGATTGCCGGTCACCGGCAGCGACGCGCCAAGGCGCGGCGGACGTCACGTCTGGAGCAGATTCCAGGTCTGGGGCCCAAAAAACGCCGCGAGTTGCTGCGTCAATTCGGCGGACTGCAAGGGGTTGTCGCGGCAGGCATTGACGATCTGGTGGCAGTGCGCGGTATTGGCCGATCGCTGGCAGAAACGATATACAATAGTCTGCACCTTGATAACCAATAAGAATCGCCGAGTTGCCAATTGAAACTTAATCTTGCGAACCTGCTGACGCTGTTCCGTATTGCAGCGATTCCGGTAGTGGTTATCAGCTTCTACAGCCCAATGCCGCACGCGCGCCCAATAGCGGCGGTCTTGTTTGGTATCGCGGCGGTCACGGATTTCATTGACGGCTGGGTTGCCCGGCGTTATGGCCAGACATCAAGGTTCGGCGAATTTCTGGACCCGGTTGCGGACAAGTTGATGGTGTCCATAGTGCTGGTCATGTTGGTTCAGGCTGAGTCCGGCTGGTTTGAAGACGTGATCGCGATGATTATCATCGGGCGCGAAATCACGGTTTCAGCGCTGCGGGAATGGATGGCGACGATTGGCGAGCGCGCGAATGTCAGGGTGTCGGTCGCCGGCAAGGTCAAGACTGTGCTGCAGATGTTTGGCATCGCCTTCATGATTTATCGCAACGACTTCATGGGATTTCCCGTCTACCAACTCGGTTTTGTGCTGCTGGTTCTGGCCGCTATAATGACCATATGGTCGATGATTTTTTACCTTAAGGCGGCATGGCCCTTCATAAAGCACGACCCGGATGATACGAATTCGGCAAAGACTGAGATTTGACCTTGACAGGAGCCTGTCAGAGGCTAAACTTTCGGCCCTTCGCGGGAATAGCTCAGTTGGTAGAGCGCAACCTTGCCAAGGTTGAGGTCGCCAGTTCGAACCTGGTTTCCCGCTCCATAAATCAAAGACTTACGGTTTTCCAGCCCATTTCATGCGGAAATTATGCGGAAAAACGAATGTTAGTTTGAACGATTCACGGCCTCCACCCGGAGGCATTTTTCTTGCGTGTTTTGCGCATGGAATTGCACAGTGCTATAAATACAAACGAGCCCCAAAGGTGTACCAGCACCCCTGAGGCTCTAACCAAAACCAGCAACAGAGTGCTGACAATGGCTGATAGGAATGCTATCAGAATAAAGAGGTGTGATTGTCTTGACGGGCAACCGCGCTTTTTTTGTGCCTGCTGGTTTCACTTTCGATAAGGGGAACGATATGACAGACGCAATACCAATCGACAAAGATCAGAAGGTAGTCGAACTATTCGGCAGAATACATCTCAATGTTTGACAAGCGGATGCCGGGGCTGATCTTGTCCGTGAGCTGGCAAACAATGCGCAAAAAAAGCCAGATTCAAGCCAACGCCTGGAGATGGTGAAGGTTGCATGCAACGGCCTACTGGCAGCGACCAGTCACCTCATGAGTGACTTCGAGACCCTCACAGACCTTCTCGAGGTGGCGAATCCTGATTGGGCTGAGATGGAAGCAAACCTCCCGCATGGTTACGATATCCG
>JACZTO010000050.1 GCA_022573655.1 Pseudomonadota bacterium | reverse complement strand
CGCAGCATCGGCAAGAAGCAGGTTATAGTGAAAGCCGGCAGCTACGAGGCCGTGGGCATCCAGCATCAAGCTGAAGGATCATCCCGCATCACCACGCTATGGTGTGTGGAGGAACTGGGCTACTTGCCGGTCGTGATTGAACAGCATCGTAAGGGCAAATTGAAATTTCGTGCGTCGCTGCAGAAATACACGCCGACAGGCGGCTAACTGCCACCTCACTAAATAGTCGCCGCCCAACTTACTTGCGATCGAAGAGCTGCGTAAGCGAGAATTTCTCCTTGCCGCCTTTTTGCATGCGAATATCGCGAACCAGTATGTCGCCGGCACTGTCCAGATGCCAATGCTCGAAGAGTGTCGTGCCGTCAGTGTCGAGCGTTTCAACGACAAAAGTGTTGTCTTCCCAACCCGAAACGCGCCGCGCTTCAATCGGTCCTACAGTAACAAGGCGATTTTCGCCAAACGTAAACTCCCGAACAACAGCTCGGTCATAGCTGATAAACAAGCCGTGATCGGTCTGCGTGATCTTCAACGACTGGCCAAACTGGAGAAAGACCTGCGCGGCCATCCCTGACGATCGCTGCGAAGATCGGGCGCGAGACTGCCTGCTTGTCAGAATCGAGTGGAGGTCCGAATCATCTGATTCCGGCAGCCGCATTGTTGCTGCTCCCTCCCGAATCTGCCAATTTCCGGAGAGGTTGACGCCTGTGGGTACAATTGCGCTCTTCGATATCAGCGCCGGGGCAGCGGAGCAACCTGCCAGCAACATGATTCCCAGGCTACAGAATATTGTCAAATAACGCTGCATAGGTGTTGGCATCAGTCAACCGATCATGTGGATAAACGTTGGTATACTATCGCGCTAACGAACGCGCGGCGATACATGCTAGCTGACCAGGAGAATTTACACATGAAATCATTTCGAAAAGCCATCGTCGCAATGAGCTTAACTCTGCTATTGCCACTAGCGGTGTCCGCACAGTCACTGTCGGATCTCAAAGACATGAGCCCGGAAGACAGGCGCGCCGCGTATGAAAATATGTCAGATGAGGAACGCACGGCGATTCGGGATCAACGTCGCGCCACGTATGACGCTATGTCTGAGGAAGAACGACAGGCCATGCGCAAGGAACGCTCCGCAGGTCGTGATGGTCGTGATCGGGACGCCAGGCACGAGCGTTGGGAGTCCATGTCTGAGGAAGAGCGCACCGCCGCTCGCGAAAAACACCGCGCGAAGAAGGACGAACGACGCCAGCGCTGGGAATCCATGAGCGATGAAGAACGTGCTGCAGCTCGTGAAAAAAGAGGTAGCCGCGAAGGTCAGCGCAAGAGAGATCATGCGGGCCAAAGCGGGCATGATGGCCAACACGGGCAAAATGGCGACCACGAAAACCGCAGATAAAGCACGGCTCGCCTGCCTAAATCCGTAAGGCCAGCGCCCTGGAAAAGGCGTTGGCCGACACAGTAATCACGTCGTCCAATTTCAGCCATTCGGCCAGCATGCGCAGTTCACCGGCCAGCGCCGCCGCCGTCTCTTCCATGTCCGCGGTGGCTTCAAGATAAGCATTCTGCAGTAGCAACTTCGATCTTTTTCGGTCAGCCTTGAGATCGACGCGTGCAACAATCCTGTCGCCTACGCGAAATGGCAATACATAGTATCCCCAACGGCGCTCCGCGGCTGGTACATAAATTTCTATCCGGTACTCGAAGTCGAAGAGACGCTTTAGCCTGGGTCTGAACCAAACGACAGGGTCGAATGGCGATAGCAAGGAGGCACCGCCAATTTTCCGTGGGATCGTGGCATCTCGCGCGAGGTACGCTGGCTGCGACCAGCCGTCAACCGCGATTTCGTGCAGCGCGCCATCCTCTACCAGTTCGGCTATGCGTGGCGCCGCATCACGAGGCGACATGCGGTAGTAATCAGCCAGATCGGCGCTGGTAGCGATGCCGAGAAATTGTGATGCTCGCCGCAGAAGTGCACGCTGCGCATCTGCCTTGCACCACCGGCTCGAAAGAGTTTCGCCATGGATCAGGCGTTCCGACAGGTCATAGACCCGCTGAAAATTCGGCAGGCGCCGGCTCACCCCCAGCTCCCCTGCCCCGAAATGCATTTCCAGCGCACGGCGCGGCATGGATTTGTGCCAATCCCCGGGTTTTCGTTTTGGGGTCTCAAGCGGCGGAAGCTCTTGCGCGGTAATAGGCCCCGACTGTCTCACTTGCTTAAGAATGTTCGCCAGGTATTTCTCACTGCCACGTAGATTGCGGATCGGGCTGTTTATCCAGGGTTGATACTCGCGCCGCCGGTGGGCCAGCAGTGGCCAGTCACTGGTTGAGACGATCGACGCCTCATGGGCCCACTGCTCGGTGTATTCACCGGATTCATATAGGTAATGCTCGAATTTTCCGCGATCATACGGCCCAAGGCGTGACCAGATAATCAGGAAATGCGCGGGCAACAGGACATTTACGAAATCGAGCTGCAGAACACCGATATGAGCCATCGCGCGTCGAAAATGGCGCGTATCGCTACCTGACTGCGGTCGCGCACGATCAAAGCCCTGTGCGGAAAGTGCGATCCGGCGGGCTTCGGCCGCCGATAGTCGAACTCTGCGCGTCATGAGATGGGTTCTAGTGATGCTCGTCTTCGACGATCGCGTCCGCTTCGATCTCGATGAGCATGCCAGGATCGATAAGCCTGGAGACCTCAACCATCGACGTTGCGGGCAAGATACTGCCGAACGCTTCCTGATGCGCCCTGGCAATTTCTTGCCATTGATCGATGTCGGTAACAAACATTCGCGTACGTACGACATGCTCGAGTCCCGCACCAGCCTCATTCAGGGCAGCGGCGATTATTTCGATGCAACGACGCGCCTGCAAGTATGGATCGCCCTCGCCGACCAGCTCGCCGTTCTCATCTACAGGCGCACTGCCGGAGACTGCAATATGCGACCCAACACGAACGGCACGACAATAACCGACTATCGGCTCCCAGCGTGTACCCGTTTTTACGAGCTTTTTCTTAGCCATAATGCTGACGCCAGAATATAAATGAACAGGAAGACCCAACTCGCTTGTGACAGTTGCATGCCTGCGCTCGAAGTTTGCAGCATCAAAAATCCAGAGGGAACGATGACGGACAGACGCGCGTACTCCAGTGTCGGTGCGTACGACCTGCCCTCACTCAGTAGTCCCAGTGTGTATAACTGCGCCCACAGCAGCAGGCATGGGACGAGAACTGACATCGCGCCGCCCCGCGCAAACATATTAGCGATAATCAAAGCGGTAATGACAGCGACGGAGAACTGAGCGAGAACATAATATCGCCGACCACGAGTGGCTGGCGGATCAAATTTCGTAAAGCAGGACAGCTCTGCCTTCTGCTTCGGATACTGCGCCTCAACGTCCGCCGGTCGCCAACCCGTGCGGCTAAACCAGATGCCTATCTTGTCTCGCCATGAGCGCGTGTGCAGGGCATCGAACAGCAGGTAATCGTAGACCTGCAGGTTCGCCCAAAACGGATTCCAGTTGGTCAGCGGTTTGCGAACACCAAAGACAACCGGATCGTCGTCGCGCTCGGGCTCGAACGAACCGAATAATCGATCCCACAGTATCAACATGCCGCCGTAATTTTTGTCGATGTAGCGTTCGTTCTGGGCATGGTGGACGCGATGATTGGACGGCGTCACCAGGATCCTGTCCAGTACACCCATCCGTCTTACAACCTGTGTGTGAACCCAGAACTGGTAAATCAGATTTATCGCGCCGACGGTTAGCAATACCTCCAGCGGAAAACCGATAACAAACAGCGGCACATAGAAAATCCAGCTGAACAGGAAACTGGTACTGGACTGTCGCAGCGCCGTTGACAGGTTGTAATCCTCGCTCTGGTGATGCACCGCATGTCCAGCCCAGAGTATCGAATACTCGTGGTAGCAACGATGCTGCCAGTAGTAACAAAGATCCCATGCAAGCGCCGCAAGAATCCACATTGCGAGGCCACTTGGCGACCAGTCGAACCAGCTGGTCTGCATGTCGAGCAATGCGAAATTTGCGAACACGTAACCCCAGAAAACCAATGACAGGAATTTCGTAAAATAACCGAACGTTGTGCTCATGATGCCGGCACTGAGGCTATTGATCGCATCGTTACTGCGGTAAAAACCTGTGCCTCGCCGCCAGTCAATAAATATTTCGATAAACAGGGCGAGCAGGAACAACGGTACGGCGAGTGCAATGAGATCCATATGCCTATGTTAACCTGAAGTCACGCCGATGATGATCAACAAAACCGAACTCAAACTCTTAGCCACCGCCCTGCGAAAGTTGGAAAGCGGCTATTCCGAGCTACCGGAATTCGTGCCCGAGTTTGACGAAGCGGCATTGTCGGCGGTGCTGGACGAGGTCGCCGAACGGATGCAGGACAACTATCCATATTTCCATCCGCAATACGCCGGGCAAATGCTGAAACCGCCGCATCCTGTCGCCCGCATCGCCTACGCTTTGTCACTCTGGGTGAATCCGAACAATCACGCGTTAGACGGCGGGCGGGCGAGTTCCGCGATGGAGAAAGAATGCATAGTGGAACTCGCGACGATGTTCGGCTGGGACAATCCCCTCGGTCATCTGACCGGCGGCGGCACCATGGCGAATCTGGAAGCCTTGTGGGTTGCCGGCCGGCTGCATCCGGGAAAACGTGTCATCGCATCCGAACAAGCTCATTACACGCACCGTCGCATTAGCGAGGTATTGGGAATTCCGTTTTCATCGGTAGCGGTAAGCCGGGACGGGCGTATGGATGTCGATGCCGTTGAACAACTGCTGCAAGCAGGTGACGTTGGAACGATTGTTGTCACCATGGGCAATACTGGACTGGGGGCCGTGGATCCACTCCCTGAGATTTTGCGATTGCGAATCACGCACGACTTTCGCATCCATGCCGATGCTGCGTACGGCGGCTATTTCGGGCTGTCAGCCGGCCTGAGAAACGACACACGGCAAGCCTACGATGACCTTACCAACGTTGAGTCCATCGTCATCGACCCACACAAGCATGGCCTGCAACCCTATGGCTGCGGCTGCGTCTTGTTCAAGGATCCAGCAGTGGGTTCCTTTTACAAACACGAGTCCCCGTTCACCTATTTCAGTTCCGCCGAATTGCACCTGGGGGAAATCAGTCTGGAATGTTCACGTCCCGGCGCGTCTGCCGTGGCTTTGTGGGCTACACAGAGGCTCATGCCGCTGCTAAAGGGCGGCGAATTTGCGGCCGGGCTGGATAGCTGCCTGGCGGCCGCCCGGGAATTTCATTCACGGTTGCAGGCAAGCGAGCATTTCCTGCCGTTGATGCAGCCCGAACTCGACATTGTCGTGTATGCCGTTGACGCGCCCGATACCGAAACCGCAAGCGCACGCGCACGACAAGTGTTCAACGATACAGCCAGCCGGGGACTGCACCTCGCAATGATTGAACTGCCGGCAGCCCTGGTCGTGGAATGGCTGCCGCAAATGGCTGAGAATTCCGCTACGGTGACCTGTCTTCGTTCAGTACTGATGAAACCCGAGCATGCCGACTGGCTGGATGAAATTGTTGCGATCCTGAATACCTGTGCCGCGCTGGCTACTGATACCGAGGCAGCGTCCTGTCCAGAATGATGCCGGTCAATCCCGAAATCGCCATTAACAGGCCTATGAATACAACAAACTTGCTTTGCCACGGATCAATTTCGGTTTCGGCCTCGAGGTAGTAGGTTCGGCTGCCACCGTCAACCGCAACGTTGAATATCATGCCTTGGAATTTCTCGGACCGCCGATAAACCTCGTCGGTTCTGGCTCTGATCGAGTCCATGTACTTGTCCTGCTCTTGTGGGCTTGCAGCGCTCAGAATATACCGGCCTGGATGGGAGAAAATCTCTTTGGACTCACCCTCAAGAACGATGCCGTGCGACTTGTACTCATAGACGACATCCGAGAAGAACATGTGTACGGTCCCGGCATATACGAGCGCCATACCGATCGACAGAAGCAACGTGGACACCACAAGCCAGCGTTGACGATTACCCAGGAGCAGTTGTTTCTGGCGCCTGAAGTAATCGGCAACGTCTGGCAATTGTCGCAACTGATTCCTCGCGCCCTGACTTAAATCACTCACGAGGCCACCGATCTCAAGTTCGAAAACGTCCAGAATTCGATTCAGGACGTCGTTTGACGGCAGCGACTTGTCGTTCTCGAGTTTCGACAGGTAAGACTGCTCGATCCCCATCGCAGCGGCCGCTTCGGGCTGCGTAAGCTCTTTGTCGTGCCTGAGTTGTTTGAGTTTTTCGCCGAAGTCCATTTGTATCTCCAATGGTTTGATGTTCACCATAGTCTTGGGTATTCATGCAGTCATAGGTAGATGAATATATAAGAATAACCGAGAATAGACGGGAATTAATCGAATTGAGAACAAACAATGCCAGCGAGGTCGAATTCGAGGATTAGAACCAGAGCTAACGCAGCAACATCCGCACGAGAACTGTGCCGACGTAAAAGCAGGCGAAGCCACCCAACAATGTGCCGACAAGATACGAGAATGAATAAAAGATCTCGTTGCGCTGCATCATGGCGTTCAATTCCAGCACCATTGCCGACAAGGTGGTAAAACTGCCGCAGAATCCGACCGCGAACAATAAGCGGTACTGATCCGGAATAACGCCGGCATCATTGAACCAGGCGGTGCTTGCTATGAGCTGCGCAATGGCGCCCATGACGAGGCAACCAAGCAGATTTGACGCGAACGTACCCCAGGGCAATTCGGTTTCGCGCTGCAGGGAAAAATTTAGCGCGAGCCGCGCCATCGCGCCCATGGCGCCACCGAAAGCCACGAACAGATACGAATAAAAAGTCGTCACCCGAGATCACTAAGGGCACTAAGGTACTCCCGCTCCATTGTCATGACGAGGTCCCTGGCGGGTGGAATGTCGTCGATGTTGCCTACACCCTGCCCTGCACTCCAGATGTCCTTCCACGCCTTTGCATCAGCCTTATCAAAATCCATCGCATCGCTGCTGCCGTCAGGCAAGTTTTCCGGGTCCAGGCCGATATTTGTAATACTGCCCTTTAAGTAACTGCCGTGTATGCCACTGAACAACGACGTATAGGCAATATCGGCAGCCTCGCTGTCGACAATCATTTCCTTGTACGCCGGAACGGCTCGCGCCTCCTCTGTGGCGATAAAGCGTGTGCCGCTGTACGCCAGATCCGCGCCCATCGCTTTGGCCGCAAGCACATCGCTGCCGCTGGTAATGCACCCCGAAAGAATGACCGCACCATCGAACTCTTTTCTTATTTCCTTCACGAGCGCGAACGGACTCAGGGGGCCGGCGTGTCCACCCGCCCCCGCGCAAACCGCAATAACGCCGTCCACACCCTGCTCTATCGCCTTACGTGCATGGCGCAGGCTGATGACATCGTGAAAAACCAGGCCGCCATACGAATGCACCGCCGCGACAACTTCGGCTGGCGGCCGCAGGCTGGTAATAATAATGGGCACTTCGTGTTCGACACAGGATGCCATGTCATCCAGCAGGCGGCTGTTGCTGGCATGCACAATCTGGTTAACCGCATAAGGCGCGACAGGCTGATCCTCATTTTTCTCGGCATATTCGGCCAATGATTCCTTGATCTGCTTTAGCCAGTCAGCCAATGCCGACTGTGGGCGTGCATTGAGCGCGGGAAACCCGCCGATGATGCCGGCCTGACATTGCGCGATAACCAGTTCCGGCCCGGAGACGATGAACATTGGCGCGCCAATCAACGGAATTCGCAGCTTGCCTTCAAGCGATTTTGGTAATGCCATAGTCTTGCTAACCAGCGATCATGAAACTTGCTTTGCAATCCGCGACGAGTACGCCATCAGACTTGCGACGAGCCTCGCCCTTCAACACGACAAGGCGCCCTTTTTCTTGTTCTATCCAGCCTTTGAGAGTGACGGTCTCACCGACCCGCAGCGCCTTGCGGTAGCGAATTTCGCACTTGGCCGTATGAGCTTTGCGTCCCTGCAAATACAAGACATTCGCCATAACGTCGTCGAGGGCTGAATACATTATGCCACCGTGCACGGTGTCACTAAATCCGACGTGATTTTCCGTGCCTGTAAATTCAGCCGTGCAGACAGCCCCGTCAAACTGAAAATCGATGTGCAGACCGATCGGATTATCTTTGCCGCAGGCGAAACACATGGGTGCCAATTCCATTGGCTCAGTCACAATCCGCTCCTTCATGGCGTTTGTTGGTCGATGACCAGGTCAATCGCTTTGTTGTCACCACTGCGAAAGATCAAAGCGCCGAACCAGTCACCCGACTCTGCGATAGGATTTCCTGATACGGATATGCGGGCCAGCAATTCAAACTGCGCAAAGCCCGACAGCGAACGGCCGGGGATCATCGCATCGCGATCCCCAAGTTCGACGACCATCGGCAATTCTGACATGCGACGGCGAGCCACGGCGATCGGCGGCCCCGGTTGCGCCGGATCCCGCGCAATGATGTACACGGTCGCGTCGCCGGATATCGCGGCGCGTGCCGCAGCGGACAATGACAAGTTCACCAGCACGACACTTCCCGGCTGCTCTATGGGTGTCGTTTCATCCTGCGCCGGCTCGCCACGCCATTCGGAAATTTTTTGTTGCAGCGAGTCTCTTATCTCAGGCGGCGCATTCAATCCCAGGAGGATTTCCCACCGATCTGCCGCGAGGTCGGTATCGCCACGCCGGGCGGCCGCCATGCCACTATAAAAGAGAGAGTTTGGATCATTGGGATCCAGCGCCAACGCAGTCTCCAGCAACGCTTCTGCCTGCGTTGAGACCGCACCGCCGTCCCTGTCGACAATCACCAGTGCAAGTTCGACCAGTGTCTGCGCATTCTGTCCGCGCTCAATTTCCATGGCGCGCTCATAAGCGTTCACCGCCGCATCGAATTGTTGCAGGGTCTTGTATGAACGGGCCAGCATCTTCCAGCCATTCACATTGTCGGGATTGTCCTCGAGTTTTGCCGCAAGTGAGGTGACCATCGCAGCGGTGTCTGGCGTTGTGCCTGCCCCGGACGGCACGCCCGGATTGCCAATGTAGTTGTAAAGGGACACGGACAACACAACAATGAATGCGAAGATTGCGGCCGGCAATGGCGTGAGACGGCTTGAATGCCGATATACCGGCCAAACGCCGAAAAACAGCGCTAGCAAGCACAGCGCAACCAACATTACCCACAGACTCAATACGGCTTCCCTTCTTCGATTGCATCATCGTCGATCGGCAAGGACATCCTGTGGCGCACGATACGAATCATCGCGATACCGCCCAGGAAAATCAGCAGGAACGGGGCGACCCATAAAATTAGAGTCTTGCCACTGGTCCTGGGTCTGTACAGCGCGAATTCGCCATAGCGGGCAACCAGAAAATCGGCAATATCGGCATCGGTCTTGCCCTCAGAAATCATGCGCCGAATTTCTCGTCGCAGGTCGGATGCCAGCAAGACATTGGAGTCCTTGATGCTTTGGTTCTGGCATTGCAGACACCTGACTTCCGAAATGATCTTTACGTAGCGCGCCTGCAACTCAGGATCCTCAAATGCTCTTTTTGAATCGATCGCAAACGCCTGCGTCGCAAACCATAGCGCCGCAAACAGCACCCAAAGACCTCTCATGGCGCGGCGTCCTCCAATATGCGCGGCTGAAATTCCCGTTCCCAGATCGCCTGATTCAAAGGCCCTGCAAATCGATACAGGACGATGCCTTGCGGGTTGACCAGGAACGATTCCGGCGCGCCATAGGCACCCCAGTCGATGCCGACTCGTGCGTCGGCATCAAACCCTGATACAACGTACGGATCACCCAACTGTTCAAGCCAGCTTAAGGCCTGCGTTCGCGAATCGCGCCAGTTGATGCCATAAATCGGAATCGTGCCCTGCTGTGCCAATTGCATCAGATACTGGTGTTCGGCGCGGCAACCGACGCACCAGGTCGCCCAGATATTCACCAGTGTCATGCGACCTTCGAGGCTGGCCGTAGTGACGGTAATGGACGGGTCTTTCAATCCCGGTAGCTCGAATTGCGGCGCCGGCTTGCCGATGTATGGCGACGGCAGTTTTCTTGGATCGGTGTTGAGTCCCAGTATGAGAATTGGAATGAACACCACGACTGCGACCAGCGGCAACAGAAACCGGTTCATTGCCGGTACCTGCGGTCACTTACCGAGACCAGTCCACCGAGCGCCATGATGAACGCACCGACCCAGATGAACCGGATCATGGGCTTGTACTGAATCCGGACACTCCAGGCGCCACCGCCAATGCGATCGCCAAGTGCGACGAACAGGTCCTTGTTCCAGGTCGGGTGTATGCCGGCCTCCGTCATCCAGCTCTGCTGCACGAGGTATTGACGTTTCTGCGGTCGGACAGTACCGATGTATTCACCGTCCCGGCGGATTTCAACGACGCCCTCGACGGCACTGTAATTTGGCCCCTGCACGTCGCGAATTTCACGCATTTCAAACTGGAAGCCAGCCACATCGATGGTGTCCCCCGCGCGCATTGCCCGGTCTGACTCCTCACCGAACGCTGAAACGATGGTCACTCCGAGCACAAAGAAACCGACGCCGAAGTGTGCGATCGACATGCCGAGCGCCGAGCGCGAAATGCCGGCCGAGCCTTCCGCACGTCGCCAGGAACGCAGTGGCTGGATAAGGGAACTCGCGACAATCCACACGGCCGCGATACAACCCACCGCGACCAACAGGCCGACACGACCATAAATAAACAGCGGAATAATCAGGCCGACGATAATGGCGATAATGGCTGGCACACGAAACAACCTCTGCCACGGACCCAGGTCCTGGCTGCGCCATGCGGTGTGCATGCCAAGTCCGAGCAGGAAAATCAGCGGCAGCATCGGTACCAGGAACGCAACCTGAAACCACGGCGGCCCGATCGATATCTTGCCGCCATTGAGCATTTCGACAATCAGCGGCGCCAGGGTACCGAGTAGCACCAGCGTAGCCGCGACAACCAGCAATACGTTGTTCAGCAGCAGGAATGTCTCTCGTGACAGCAGCCTGAAACCAACGGCGGAATCGAGCGCCGGGGCGCGCCACGCATACAAAATCAGGGCGCCAATAATGACGATAGCCAGGAATGCAAGAATGAAATATCCACGCGTTGGATCTGTCGCAAACGCATGCACAGATACAATAATGCCGGAGCGTACTAGGAATGTGCCCAGCAGGCTCAGGGAGAACGCGGAAATCGCCAGCAATAGTGTCCAGCTCTTGAATAAACCGCGACGCTCGGTCACGGCGAGCGAGTGGATCAGCGCCGTGCCAATGAGCCACGGCATAAATGACGCATTTTCGACCGGGTCCCAGAACCACCAGCCGCCCCAGCCGAGCTCGTAGTACGCCCACCAACTTCCCAGCGCAATGCCAACAGTCAGAAAAAGCCAGGCGATCACCGTCCAGGGCCGGGTCCACCGCGCCCATTTTTGATCGAGGTCACCACTGAGCATCGCTGCGATTGCAAATGCGAACGCCACCGAGAAGCCAACGTAACCGACGTACAGCAGCGGCGGATGTATGGCGAGGCCGGGATCCTGCAACAGCGGATTCAAGTCGGCACCGTCAATGGCCGCCGGGTGCAAGCGCTCGAATGGATTTGAGGTCAATAATGCGAACAACAGGAATCCGACGGACAGCAAGCCGAGAACGCCGATGACGCGGGCGGCGAATTTCTGCGGCAATTCCTTGCTGTACCGTGCAACCGCAATCGTCCAGGCGGCCAATATCAACAGCCACATGAGCAACGAGCCTTCATGTGCGCTCCAAACTGCGGAAATTTTGTACCCGGTTGGTAACGCAAGCTGCGAATGATTGGCAACGTAGAGGACAGAAAAATCGTCTGTGACGAACGCCCAGATCAGGCAGCCAAATGACACCGCAACAAACAGGAATTGACCGGCCGCTGCAGGCCGTGCGACAGACATCATCGCGGCATCGTCGCGATGCGCGCCAATGAGCGGCAGCACACCCTGGCAAAGGGCCAGGGACAAAGCCAGGATCAGTGCAAACTGCCCTATCTCAGGAATCATACAGGCTCACATCCGGACACATTCATCCCCGCCGACTCAGTCTCGGTCGCGGCGTTTGCCGCCAGCGATGCGGCTACCTCCGGTGACATATAGTTCTCATCGTGTTTGGCCAGTATCTTGTCCGCCACAAATATGCCGTCATCGGCGAGGCGACCATGAGCAACCACCCCCTTGCCCTCGCGAAACAGGTCTGGCAACAGGCCGCTATAGCGAACCCCCAGTTCGCACCGCAAATCGGTGACACGAAAACTCATTTCAAGGGATCCGTCCTGCCGCTGTACGCTTCCGTCGACCACAAGGCCGCCGATACGAAAGGCACGCTCTGCCGGATGATTGCCAGCGACAACCTCTGAAATATCAATAAAAAACATCATGTTGTCTTTGAACGCCTGCAGTGTCAGCGCCGCCGCGATCGCGATACCCAGCGCTGCCAGCCCTACCGCCAGCATTCTTTGTTGCCTTGGTTTCATTCACGCTCCTCAAGCGCTTTGATGCGAACTTCGATGTCCCGGTAAACGCGCTTGTGCCGCACGCGTGCGCTCCAGTCCGAGTA
>JACZTO010000049.1 GCA_022573655.1 Pseudomonadota bacterium | reverse complement strand
CGAGGAGGCTACAGGTCGGGCGCGATCGCGCGAACTATTTGGCGCTCCGCTGCACAATTTGCAGCTGGTCCAGGCAATGCTCGGAGAGAGCGCGCTTGACGTTGACGCGTCCGCGCTACTGGTGTTCAGGGCAGCCTGGGCGAAAGACAGTGGCCAGGAGCGCATAACCCGTGAAGCCGCAATGGCGAAATTGTACGCGACCGAAGCGGCACAGCAGGTCATCGACAAAGCAGTTCAGATTTTCGGCGGCATGGGCGTCGTTTCAGGCGTAAAAGTCGAGGAGCTGTATCGGGAAATTCGCGCGTTGCGGATTTATGAAGGTGCATCGGAGGTACAAAAAATCGTAATTTCGCGTGCGCATTTGGCGGCAAGTGAGGACTAGATGAAGATTCTTCTGCCGGACGGCTGGCCAAGACCCAACGGCTACTCAAATGGCATCGCCGTGGAGTCAGGGCGTCTGGTGTTCATCGCAGGGGTGGTCGGCTGGGACTCGAACGGCGTGTTTCAGTCCGAAGATCTCGTGGAGCAGCTGCGACAGGTCCTGTTGAATACGCGAGACATCATGGCTGAAGGCGGTGCGGGCCCGGATAACCTCGCAAGAATGACCTGGTACATCACGGACAAGCACGAATACTTGTCGCAGTTGAAGGAAATCGGTGCGGTCTACAGGGATGTAATGGGTAAAAATTATCCCGCTATGGCCTGTGTGCAGGTGGCCGGGCTGATTGCAGACAAGGCCAAAATCGAAATCGAAACCACCTGCGTGGTTGCAACTTGAGCGACGCCAAATCCAGTTAGGGATGGTGCACTGGCGTTGCTGGAGCGCCCTCGCCGAAAAAGTCGATTCTCGTCGCGAAGGTGTAGTCGGCTTCGTAGGTCATCAGTAGCACAAGCACCAGCAAGGCAAGTGGCGGCAGGAGTATCGCAACCTTCAGCGCCTTCCGTTCCCAGGCCAAATGCATGAATATGCTCACGATCAATCCTGCCTTGAGGAACATGAAAAGAAGAATCAGGGCCCAGCGAACGCCGCCCTGAAAATTCATATAGTCCACCATGTAAGAGAAAAAACTCAAAACAAACAACAGTCCCCAGATCCAGAAATAGATGCTTAAAGGATGTTGTTGTCCACTTTCCTGTGCCATGTTCAGAACCTCTTACCGACCCTACCAAAGGTAGAAGAATGCGAAGATGAAAACCCAGACGAGATCGACGAAATGCCAGTAAAGCCCGGTTATTTCCACCATCTCGTAGTTACCGCGCGTTCTGTCGTAGTAACCGGATCTCACTCTAAGTCCGGTAACGATCAGATAGATAACGCCAACGCTGACATGCAGTCCGTGAAAGCCTGTAATCATGAAAAAGGTCGCGCCAAACTGAGCTGCACCCATGGGGTTGCTCCAGAGACGCACGCCCTCGTCGACGATCAGCTTGGTCCACTCGAACGCCTGCATGCTGACGAACATCACGCCGAACGCTGCGGTCGCCATCATTAGCCAGAACGCTTTCTTGCGCTCCCCGCGATAACCCATATTAACGGCCAAGGCCATCGTGCCGCTCGACGAGATCAGGATAAAGGTCATGATTGCAATCAGGATCAGCGGAATGGGGTCGCCACCGAACGACAGTGCAAACACCTCGCTCGGGACGGGCCAGGCGTCGCGGGCTGACATTCGAACTGTCATGTACGAAGTCAGAAAACAGCCGAAGATGAATGTGTCGCTCAGGAGGAAGAACCACATCATGGCCTTGCCCCACGGCACTTGGAATGTCTGTTTGTCTGCGGAGAAGTCGGCTACTACACCGTCCCCACCGCCTGGCAATACATCCCCGCTATCAGTCAAAACAGCTTCAGACATTTGTCCTTATCCTTCTACGTAGATAACAGCAAACCGAATAATCCAATCCACACGAGCAGCAAGTAGTGCCAGTACACGGTGCACAATTCGACACTCAGGCGCACGCTTTCGACATCCGCGCCCTTCAGTACGCGCGTGGTCGTCCGGCCCCAGACCCACATGCCGCCGAGCAAGTGCAGTCCGTGCAGCGCGGTGAGCAGATAGAAAAATGCATTGGCTGGATTGCCAGTGATGAAATATCCAGTCGCGCCCAGCTGCTGCCAGGCGACGAGCTGACCGATGAGAAACAGCGCCGTACACACTCCGCCAGCGATCAGTCCGGTTTTGACAGTCTGCAGCTGACCCCTGGTCACAGCACGTCGTGTCATTTGAAAGGCGAAACTGGCCAGCACGAGGACAGCGGTGTTCAGCCAGAGCAGGTCCGGCTCAGGCAGCGGACGCCAGTCCCCAAGCTGCATACGCATCATGTAGGCACTCAGGAATAAGGCAAATAACGAAGTAACGACTGCAATAAACGTCATCAAACCGATCTTCGACGGGGGTGCCGTGATGACACCGCGCCCTGGCTGGTTTTCAGCCGGGTCGAGCGCGTCCCATGGTTCGGTATTCAAAGTCTGCCGCAATAGCCAGCCGATAACGGTGGCCATGATGATGCCGAGCAGTACGAGCGTAATTGTCACGCAACAGGCTCGCCGTCGGGACCATCAGTCTCACCCTCGGAACCATGAGTTCCGACATCGGGACTTTGAGACACGGAATCGGCTGCCATCGGCACATCGTCTGGCGCCATATTCTGCGGAATGAAGTCGTCCCGGCAGCCAGGTACGCTGTAGTCGTAGGCCCAACGATGCACCACGGGTAATTCAGGACCCCAGTTGCCGTGTTTAGGCGGAGTGTCCGGCGTCTGCCATTCCAGCGTTGTTGCCTCCCACGGATTGGAACCGGCATCTTTGCCTTTTTTCAGGCTTACAATGATGTTGTAGAGGAAGATGAACTGGGCCGCGCCGACGATCAATGCGGATATCGTGATGCCCTGATTCAATGTAAACGCCGACTCAGGCATGAATTCAGTGTCACCCATCGCATAGTAGCGGCGCGGCACACCGAGGAAGCCAAGGTAATGCATCGGCAGATAAATGGCATACGTTCCCAGGAATGTGATCCAGAAATGCAACTTGCCTAGCGTCTGATTGAACATCTTGCCGGTTATCTTCGGATACCAGTGATAGATGGAGCCGAACACGACGAGAATCGGCGACACTCCCATTACCATATGAAAATGCGCGACGACAAAATATGTATCAGACAACGGTAAATCGACGACCACGTTGCCAAGAAATATTCCTGTCAGCCCACCATGTGTGAACGTGAAAATAAAACCAATGGCAAATAACATCGGCACAGTCATGCGGATGTTTCCCTGCCACAGCGTCAATACCCAGTTGTAGACTTTTATAGCTGTTGGCACGGCGATGATTAACGTCGTTGTCGCAAAGAAGAAACCGAAGTAGGGATTCATGCCGCTGACGTACATGTGGTGAGCCCAGACGATAAAACTGAGCCCGCCGATTGCAAGTATCGCCCAGACCATCATGCGATAGCCGAAGATGGCTTTCCTGGCATGCGTGCTAAGAAGATCCGAGACCAGGCCGAATGCAGGCAACGCGACGATGTAGACTTCGGGATGACCGAAGAACCAGAACAGATGCTGGAACAGTATCGGGCTGCCGCCCTCGTGATCCATTGTCTCGCCCATGGACAGGATCGCAGGCATGAAGAAGCTGGTGCCGGCCACTTTGTCGAGCGTCATCATTACCGCGCTGACAAATAATGCCGGAAACGCCAACAGGCCGAGGATCGTGGCCATGAAGATGCCCCACAGCGATAGTGGCATCCGCATGAGAGTCATGCCGCGCGTGCGCGCTTGCAAAATCGTCGTGACATAGTTCAGGCCGCCCATCGTGAATGCCACGATGAACAGGGCGAGCGCTACGAGCATCAACAGGATGCCCAATTCGGACCCCGGCGTGCCGGGCAGAATGGCCTGCGGCGGATAGAGCGTCCAGCCAGCACCGGTTGCCCCGCCGGGCACGAAAAAGCTTGCCAGAAGGACAATCACCGACACGAGATAAACCCAGTAGCTCATCATGTTCATGTACGGGAATACCATATCCCGCGAGCCGATCATCAATGGTATGAGGTAATTGCCGAAGCCGCCCAGAAACAAGGCCGTCAACAGGAAGATCACCATGATCATC
The DNA here is from genome assembly GCA_022573655.1 of Pseudomonadota bacterium. Classification (GTDB taxonomy): domain Bacteria; phylum Pseudomonadota; class Gammaproteobacteria; order Steroidobacterales; family Woeseiaceae; genus UBA1847. Next base: position 8,625 of record JACZTO010000049.1, on the reverse strand, counting down.
CCGTGCATCGTGATGAACTGGTAATAGTCAGTCGGCGTAATGAACGAAAACGAATCCGGGAAGCCAAGTTGCAGCCGCATCATTGCGGACAGGCCCAATGCAACCAGACCAACGAACATCGCAGTAATCGAATACTGGATGGCAATGACCTTATGATCCTGACTCCAGATGTACTTGGTAATAAATGTCGTCGGATCGTGTAGTTCTTGTTCGTGATCCCGATCGGCGATCGCAACGTATGCCATCTAAAGCCCCTTACTTTACAATGTGTTGATGTAAGCGACGACGTCCTTCATCGCTTGTTCGTCGTGAAGCGTCTGGGACATGAGTCCCATCTGCTTGCCGCGAAGATCGGCAGGGTGTCCACCGCGAATCCCAGCTTTGAAATTTTCCAATTGCCTAAGCAGATACCAGTCGCTCATACCAGCCTGACGCGGTGCGTTCATCTTGATTCCCTGGCCATCTTTGCCGTGGCAATTTGAACACACGGTGTACAATTCTGCACCGTGTTCTGCGTCTCCGGTGACGGTAGCTGGCGCATCTGTATCGGACAATGTACCGATATAGGCAATGACGTTGTCGATCATCGCCTCGGTCGGCAACGTAGAGGCCATCGGGGCCATCTGCCTTCCATAGGTGTCGTCTTCATGCGCACCACGAAGGCCCGTCTGGTATTTGCGTAGTTGTTTTTTGAGATAGCGCGGATCCTGACCGCTAAGCTTCGGCGCGTTCAGTGCCTGGATGCCCTCACCCTGGGCCCCGTGGCAGGCGGCGCAGACGGCGTATGACGCAGCACCGAGCACCGGATCACCAGCAGGCCGTGCCTGGATTTCAGCAAAAGTCGGTTGGCTGTTTACCCATGCCTGGTAGTCTTCAGGCTCGTCAACGACAACCCGGCCGCGCATCGCGTGATGCGCAACACCACAAAGTTCCTCACAGAGAACTTCATACTCGCCAACTTTGGTTGGTTCCAGCCACATGTAAGTTACCAGGCCAGGTACCAGGTCCATCTTGACTCTAAATTGTGCGACGGTGAAATTATGCAAAACGTCTTTCGAACGCAACCAGAAAAGAACCGGCTCGCCTAGCGGAATATGCACAACGGCATCATCAATCAGTACGTCGTCTTGTCCGTTGGGGTCATCCGGAACGATACCGAACGGATTCTCAACGCTGTACAGTTTGGCATCGATTGTACCGAAAGTGCCATCCTCTCCAGGCAAACGGTAACTCCATTGCCATTGCTGGCCCACAGCTTCGATTTCAGTCGCACCCTCGGGAACGTTGACGAACTTGGCCCAAACAAACAAGCCGGGCGCAAGCATCGCGGCGACACCAATGGTGGTTATGACGGTGAGCCACAATTCCAGTTTCTTGTTTTCCGGCTCGTATTTTGCTCTTGCGCCATCACGGTGGCGAAAGCGAATAATCGCGTAGGCCATGAAAATGTTAACGGCGACAAATACAACGCCCGTAACCCAAAACGTGATATTGATCGTGGCGTCGATCATGCCCCAGTTAGACGCAATTGGCGTAAAGGTCCACGGACTGAGGAAGTGAAAGAGAAGCGAACCCACAACCAAAACAATCAACGCAATTGCTAATGGCATATGTTATGCATCCTTAAATGTTGTAACGATCGAACTTTGTTTTAGAATATCGACACTGGTTGCTACGCGGAGAATAGAGGATTCTGTAGCCGATTTCCACAGGTTTGACTGTCAGGAGCGGCGATCTCGCGACGGGAATTGAGGGGTAAATTAATGGAGGCGGTATTTCTCTTTTGTACAGATGCCGGTACGGGACCGGACGGGAAACTGAATATCCACGGAATATTCAGCGAGCTGCAGGCGTCCGACTTTCCGGCCCGTCAGGACAGCATGGTTCTCGTTGGAATCATCGAGTGGCAGCGCGATGTTCAGGGTCGGATTCCGTTTGCCGTGGATCTCACCGATCCCGAGGGGCTGGCGATCTTTTCGATCGAAGGACATACGGACGTAGAGGCGCGGTCACAGTCAAGGGCACCAGCCAAAACGCAATTAATTCTGCCCCTGGAAAAGGTGATGTTTCCGGTGCCGGGGCATTATCGGGCTCGAATCAAGATCAATGACATCGAAGTGCAGGGCCCGTCCATGCATCTGCTGCGCATGGGGGATAGTTAGGGGGACAGTGACCCTAACTAGGGGGACAGTGACCCTAACTCTATGGAGAACTTCGCAGTTGCCATACCAATCTTGAGAGTTAGGGTCACTGTCCCCCTAATTCCCCTTGGTAATTCAGGGAGGCGATGTAAGCCGCGACTGCGCGAACCCGCTCATCCGACTCAAGCATTTGCGCCATGATGCGCATCTGCGCGCCGTAGACATCGTTTTGATGGCTGCCACGAATTCCGGCCTTGAAGTTGCCGATCTGGCGCACGATATACCAGTCATGTTGATTGGACAGGCGCGGCGCATCCAGGGCCTGCGCCCCTTGTCCGAATTCTCCATGACACGGAATGCAGGTCTCGTATGCCTGCCTGCCGAGTTCGATATCGCCGTCGATTGTGCGTGGAACTGTCGGCATATCCAGGCTCGATATGTATGCCACGACATCCGCGATGTCCTGATCACCGGTTAGCACCATCGCCATAGGTCGCATCTGCGCGCCGAATGTGTCATCGGGGTGGGCGCCACGAATACCGGCCCTGAAGTTTTTTAACTGGCGAGTCATGTACCAGGGATCCTGACCAGCGTTGGCCGGCGCGTTCAACGCGGCCGTACCCTCACCGTTTGCGCCATGGCAGGCGGCGCAAATCTGGTACAGAATTTTGCCTTTCGCCACGTCGCCATCCGCCAGGACAACAGGTCCGGCGCCCAGCATGAAAATTACTAATAGTCCGGAACGGAATAGAGTCTTCATGATTCGTTTCGGCGCACCTCAACACAACAAAAGCGGGACTAAACGTACCGAAGTCATTGCCGCGGCGCAATTGAAATTTGTAGTTTGCATCGCTTACGGGCAAACTCTTGCCCCAAAAGAGGGGGCACAATTTGTCTATCTCTGTACTGGATGCATTGCAACCTGCAAAAAAACCAGCTCTGCTTGGGCTGGTGCTCGTGTTGGGGCTTTTTGTTGGCGCTTGGGTACACGGCAAATATTTTTCCGATCGCAGCCCCGTTCAACCCATCGAATTCAGTCACTCGATACATGCCACGGACAACGAGATTCCGTGCCAGTACTGTCATATCTATGCCGACAAGACGCCGGTTGCGGGCGTGCCCAGTGTCAGCAAATGCATGGGATGCCATAAGTCAGTACCCAGCGTCCGCGACAGTCCGGAAATCCTCAAGTTGGCCACCTACTGGGAAAACCAGGAACCGATACCGTGGATTAAGGTGCACGATGTTCCTGACTACGTTCACTTTACGCACAAGCGCCACATCAAGGCGGGCATCGCGTGCCAGGAGTGTCATGGTTCCGTGGAAACGATGGACCGTATCACCCGTGTTGCGACAATGAGGATGCCGTGGTGCGTCGATTGTCATACTGAGAGAAAAGTAGAGCATGGTCGCGATTGCTGGACCTGCCATAAATAACTATGTCAAAAATCAGCCGTAGAGATTTGTTGCAATTTATCGGGGCCGGAAGCCTTGGAGTCGCTGGCGGTGTCCTTTATGGCGAGAGCGTACAGAAAGACGTCGAGTTGCTGATCCCGCAGGTTGTTCCGCCCGAAGATTATTCGCCAGGGGTTGCGAGCTGGTACAACACCGTCTGCAATCAATGTTCCGCTGGCTGCGGAATATCGGTGCGCATTCGCGAGGGCAAAGCAAAGAAAATCGAAGGCAATCCAGTGCACCCGGTGAGTCAGGGTCGATTGTGCGCGCGAGGGCAGGCTGGACTAAACGTCTTGTACAACCCGGACCGCATCAGATCTCCATTACAGAACGCGACGTCGCGCGAGTCTGGAAGTTTCACAGAAATTAGCTGGGACGAGGCGCTGACGACCATTGGCAGCCGCATAGGTCGGCTCCGAATCGAGGGCAACGCCAGCCGTGTCAGGCTGCTAACGGGTAGCACAAGGGGAGGCCTGGACGAACTTTTCGCGCAATTCATGAGCTTGCTGGGATCGGACCATTACCAGCAATATGACTTCACCGACCCTGGCGCGTTACGGGCCGCCAATAGAATCGCATTCGGCATGGACCAGCTGCCGCATTACGATATTAAGCACGCAGACTACTTACTGTCCTTCGGCGCAGATTATCTTGCCACCTGGCTGTCCCCGGTTCACTACAGCCTGGCTTACGGACATTTGCGGCAGGGGCGAGACGGTCAGCGTGGCAGGACGGTGCAGATCGAGCCGCGCATGTCATTGAGCGGCGCCGCCGCCGATGAGTGGATCGCGGCGCGGCCGGGCACGGAGGGGTTGCTTGCCTTAGGGTTAGCGCATGAGTTGCTGCGCGCGGGAAGCTATACGGGCAGCGACCGGGATGAGTGGGCAAGTGCACTACAGCCTTACTCGCCGGCCATGGTGGCCGCCGAGACCGACGTCAGCGTAGACACCATTGTCCGCATTGCCAGGGAATTTGCCGAGAGCACGGCGAGTCTTGCGATCGCCGGTGGTGCGACTGCGGCGGGTACCAATGCCGTGGCAAGCGTCGTCGCGGTCAACGCGCTGAATTATCTGGCTGGCAACCTGAACCAGCCCGGTGGAATTTTCTTCAATCCCGATCCGGCATTTTCTGCTGCGGCGGGTTCGCGACAGGTCGGCATGCAGGGAATGCTTGATCTGGCCGAGGCAATGGAGGCTGGAGACGTAGAAGTATTGATCGTGCACGATTCCAATCCTGTTCATGCCTTGCCTGAGAATGTCAGGTTCCGGCAGGCCATGGAAAACGTGCCGCTGGTCGTCGCGCTGTCCAGTTTCCACGATGAGACGACGGACATGGCAGATCTCATCCTGCCCACCAACACCTACCTGGAATCCTGGGGTGACGACGTACCGGATCCCGGTGTCGGTTTCCCGGTGGCGTCGATCTCGCAACCTGTTGTCGCACCGCTTTACGATACGCTGCCGGTTGGCGACATCGTGCTTGCGCTGGCGCGGCGGATTGGTGGTGAACTGCCGATACGCATGCCCTGGGGAACGATGGAAGAGTTCATCAAGGCACGCTGGCGCGACGAATATGACGGGCGTACGGCAGGCCTGGAAGGTCAGGACTTTGATGCATTCTGGCAGGCGTCACTCGAAGCGGGTGTGTGGGGGCAGCCCGGCATCGTCGCCGGCGACCCATCCATGCCGTCGAGCGCGGCTATGATTGCGGCGCTTGCGAATCCGGTATCAGAATTTGCAGGCGACGAAAGCGACTATCCATTTGTGTTGCATCCGTATCTGACGGCGACTTTCCTGGATGGCAGGGGCGCCAATTTGCCGTGGCTGCAGGAATTGCCGGATCCGATGACCAGCGTCGTTTACGGATCCTGGGCAGAACTCAACCCGGCGACAGCTGAGGATCTCGGCATTAGAGAGGGAGACGTTCTGGAAGTAGAGACTCCGGCCGGATCCGTGAGCGTCCCGGCACTCATTTTCCCCGCGCTCAGGCCTGGGGTTGTCGCAATGCCTATTGGCCAGGGTCACACGGCTTACGGTCGTTACGCCCGGAACCGAGGCGCCAATCCGATGGATCTTGTGTCGATGCAAATTGACGATAGGTCGGGTGATCTTGCCTGGGCGGCCACGCGAGCCAGGGTCAGGAACACCGGCGAACGCTTGCAGATTATCAAGACAGATGGCGTAACCCGCACCCTCGGTCGGCAGATTCTGGGACCGAAGAACGATCATGCGTGAAATGGGGCAATGACTTGAGCACATTCGTTGAAAAATTCAGGCAGTACCTGAAACCCGGTTATTACGACGAATTTGATTATCACTGGACGATGACGATCGATCTGGACCGCTGCACGGGTTGTGAGGCCTGCGTGGTCGCCTGCCAGGCAGAAAACAATCTTCCAATCGTCGGCGAAAAACGCTACGCGCAGAACCGCGAGATCAAATGGATACGTATCGAGCGCTACTGGGAGGGCGAGTACCCCGACGTAAAGATGGGATTCATCCCGATGCTTTGCCAGCATTGCGACGCTGCGCCCTGTGAAATTGCATGCCCCGTATTCGCCACCTATCACAACCAGGACGGACTGAACACGCAGATTTATAACCGCTGCATCGGCACCCGGACCTGCGCCGTTTACTGCCCCTATGAGGTTCGCTATTTCAACTGGTTCACCTACACCTGGGATGAACCGCTGGAACAACAGCTGAATCCGGATGTCACCGTACGCGAAAAAGGTGTGATGGAAAAATGCACTTTCTGCATCCAGCGCATCCGCCTGGCCAAAGACAACGCCAAGGACGATGACCGGCGCCGGGTTCGCGACGGCGAAGTCGTGCCGGCCTGTGTTCAAAGCTGTCCGACCGAGGCCATGGCATTCGGGGACAGCAACGACCCTGAAGCCAAGGTGTCGAAGATGATGAAAAACCCGAGGGGCTATACGGTTTTAGAAGAACTGAACACGACGCCGTCAATCGTCTATTTGAAAAAGGCGCATGCCGAATCGTAGGCACGGCAACAGGATTATTTACTCGGGAAGAAACTCAGGCGATGTTTGATCACGGTCAGCCAAGTTACGCGGAAGTCAACAAGGACATCTTGTCTGTGATGCTGGAGACCGGCCCCAGATACTGGATGTTGTTGGGTACCACGATGAGCGTGGCGGTAATCTTCTTCTTCATGCCCTGGTTCTACCAGCTGATTGTCGGCGTTGGTGCCGCCGGCATGAGTCGCAATGCTTACTGGGGTACTTATCTATCGAACTTTATTTTCTGGATCGGCTTGAGCCACTCCGGCACATTGCTGTCCGCCATACTGCACATCACCAACAGCCCCTGGCGCAAGTCGGTTTACCGGAGCGCAGAGGCCATGACGCTGTTCTCACTGATGACCGCAGCGCTGTTTGTGATGGTGCACCTGGGCCGCGTGTGGTTCGTGCACTGGAGTTTTCCGATTCCCAATCAAATGGGCTTGTGGCCAAATTTCCGCTCGCCACTGATGTTCGACGTCATGGCCATCACGACATATCTGACGGCCAGTTCGATTTTCATCTATATGGGATCTGTGCCTGACTTCGCTGCAGTCCGGGATGCGAGCACTGGCACGCGGCGCAGACTTTATACAATTTTCTCCTTCGGCTGGCGGGGCACCGCAAGAGAATGGCATACGCTCGGGTGGGCCTACACGTTTTTTGCCGTGTTCGTTATCCCGCTGGCGGTGTCGGTGCACAGCATCGTGTCCTGGGATTTTGCGCTATCTATCGTGCCGGGACTGCATCACACAATTTTCGCTCCTTACTTTGTTTGCGGCGCCATCTATTCCGGTACGGCCGGAATTGTCACCGTGATGTATTGCCTGAGGAAGTTTTTGAATTTTGAACGTTACATCGGGCAGGTGCATCTCGACAATCTCGGCAAGCTGCTGCTTGCCTTGTCCCTGATCTGGAGTTACATCAACATGCTCGAGCTTTTCAGCAGCTGGTACGGCGGCTCGTCTTTCGAGCTGGAGGCGCTGAAGTTCAAGCTGACCGGCTTCTATGCGCCACTCTACTGGGAGATGATTCTGTTCTGCGCTTTTGTTCCCTTGCTGATGTTCTTCAGGAAGTTTCGCTGGTCCTGGAACAAAATGCTGCTTATCTCCATCCTGATCAACATCGGCATGCTCACGGAGCGGTTCATCATCGTAGCCACGTCACAGCCCCGTAAATTCCTGCCGAATGCCTTTGGCTTTTATTTTCCGAGTTGGATTGAGATATCGATCACGATCGGCTCGTTCGCGATCTTTGCAACGATGTTCCTGATCTTCATCAAATGGGTACCGGCGATATCGATTTACGAGGTCAAGGAGACGCTCAAGCCGCTCAGGAGGGATGCCTGATGGCCATCATGGGCACGTTCGCGTTTGAGGAAGACTTTCTTGCTGCCGCGGAGAAGCTGCAATCTTCGGGGTTCGACAATATCTCGTTGTTGTCACCTGTGCCGCTGGCAGAAGCCCAGAAGGTACTCGGACTGGGCAAGTCGGCGGTGCGCCGCTTTTCCCTGGCCGGCGCCATCATAGGCGCCTTGGCGGGCTTCGCCCTGGCGGCTGGCACGGCGCTGGTGTTCGTTCTGCCAACCAGTGGCAGGGCTATCATTACGATACCGCCATTTTTAATTATCACTTACGAGATGACGATACTGTTCGGCGTGTTGTTTACGCTGCTAGGGTTTCATGTCGTCTCTGACCTGCCCGCGTGGCGTGACAGACCTTACCTGCCAGCGGCCAATATCGATCGCTTCGTGGTCGTCGTTGAAGGCGCCGCGGGAGAGCAAGCGGCCAGGGCGGAGGCAATCATCAGACAGGCAGGGGCGGAGGAGATTCACCATGTGGAGGAAGACCAGTGATTTTCCGGCGCTTATCAGAACTGGTATGCGTTTCTTGCCTTCTGGTAATACCGGCGACGGCTGTGACGCTGCCCTGGGACAAGGACATGCAGGACCAGCCGTCTGTGAAGCCCCAGGAAACCCAGGTTTCGACAAACCGATCTTCTGTGCCC
>JACZTO010000048.1 GCA_022573655.1 Pseudomonadota bacterium | reverse complement strand
ATTTGAGAAGAGCTGCTCCTAGTACGAGAGGACCGGAGTGGACGTATCTCTGGTGTTCCGGTTGTCACGCCAGTGGCATTGCCGGGTAGCTATATACGGACGGGATAACCGCTGAAAGCATCTAAGCGGGAAGCCCCCTTCAAGATCAGATTTCCCTGGACCCTTGAGGTCCCTGAAGACCCCTCGAAGACTACGAGGTTGATAGGCTGGGTGTGGAAGCGCAGTAATGCGTGAAGCTAACCAGTACTAATTGGTCGTGAGGCTTGATCATATAACACCAAAAAGTTTTGGTGTTGTATGCGACATGTAATGCGACACAAAGACGTCAGAATCCAAATTGTTTTTTTATTCGGGAGTTCTGTTCCGAATGCGTATTAACTTGCGCCGTAGGCGGCAAGTTCAATACGCGAACAGAACACCCAACCGATTTTCTGGCGGCCATAGCGAGTAGGTACCACCCGATTCCATTCCGAACTCGGAAGTGAAAATGCTCAGCGCCGATGGTAGTGTGGGGTCTCCCCATGTGAGAGTAGGACACCGCCAGGATTTATTTATGAAGGGCCGCATCCATTGGATGCGGCCTTTTTTATTGGTGCTCGATTGATGTGTCGTCAGCCACGAACGTTTGACTTTACCCAGCCGATCAGGTCGCTGGTAAATTCGTCTCTGTTGATTTCATTAAACATCTCGTGTCGTCCACCCGGGTATATTTTCAGTTTCAAACAGCCGTGCATTGTCTGCGCGTAGTGCGTTGCCAGTTTCGTCATGCCGCGGTCGCCGCCGACAGGGTCGTCCTCTCCACCGGTAATCAGGATTGGCAAGTCTGAGGGCACTCGCAACAACGCGTCGTCAGATGCGATGGATGTCAGGCCACCCAACAGGTCCAGCCATAATCCGCAACTGTATGGTCCGCCGCAGAGCGGGTCGTTGATATATGCGTCAACCTCTGCGGCATCCCGGGACAACCAGTCAAACTCGGTACGGGCTGGCTTGAAGCGATTATTGAAGTCGCCGATGCCAAGTTTGTCCAAGAGTGGACTGTTGCCGCGCGCTCCCAGGCGCCATGACTCCAGCATCGCGATTAACCGGCCCGGCACTAGCTTGATCAATGCGGGCCAGGTTGATGCCGACAGAATAAGCCCGGACAAACGGTTGCCGTGCAGCATCGCGAAATTCTGCGCGATGTAGGAGCCCATGCTGTGTCCCAACAGCAATAGCGGATGACTCGGATATTCCTTGCGCAGATATTCGTGGACGCTAAGGCCGTCGGCTGTCAGCAAATTCCAACCCTCATTGTTCGCGAAATGGCCATGCTGCTCTGCACTCGCACCGTGCCCACGGTGGTCGTGAGCGCAAACAGCGTAGCCGAGTGATGTCGCGTAATCCGCGAATCGTCGATAACGGTCGCGATGTTCACCCAGACCATGAAAAATCTGAATAACAGCGCAGACGTCTCCATCTGGTGCCCAATGAGTGCCGCGAATCGTGTGGTCGTCGGTACAGCGCAGCTCAAACAGCATCGTTCGCATTTCAGTTATTTGCACTCCACGTCATTGGCTGAACATCTTATACTGTTCGCATGATCGATCTCTATTATTGGCCCACGCCTAACGGACACAAAATCTCGATCATGTTTGAAGAGTGCGGTCTGCCGTACAACACCATTGCGGTGGACATCGGTAAGGGCGATCAATTCAAGCCTGAGTTTCTCAAAATCAGCCCGAATAATCGGATGCCCGCAATTGTTGACCATGAGGCGCAGATCAGTATTTTCGAGGGCGGCGCAATTCTCATGTATCTCGCAGAAAAGTCGGGCAGGTTATTGCCAGATGAACAGGCGGCACGTCTTGAGGTCTTGCAATGGCTTTTTTGGCAGGCTGGCGGTCTTGGCCCGATGGCCGGTCAGCTCAGCCATTTCGTGAATTACACCCAGGAAGATGTGCCCTATGCACTCAAACGCTATGCCAATGAGTACGATCGCTTACTCGCGGTCATGGATGTTCGGCTCAGAGACAGAGACTTTCTGGCCGGCGCATACTCGATAGCGGATATTGCCTGTTTCCCGTGGGTACGGCCGTACACTCGACTTGGCAACGATCTCGACAAGTTTGAAAATCTGCGACGCTGGTTCGATGGGCTAAAACAGCGGCCGGCCGTGCAAGCCGGTATCAATCTCGGCAAGGACTGGCAGCGCGACGAACGCAGCAGCGAGAAAGCCAAATCACTGTTGTTCGATCAGGACTCGAAGACTGTGTTTGACGCCGCCGCCGGCACGGAAAAATAGCATGAAGTTCTATGACTGCAAGACGGCACCTAGCCCCCGCCGCGTCAGAATCTTCATTGCGGAAAAGGGTATGGACATCGAGACCGTGCAAGTTGATCTTGGCGGCGGGGAACAATTCGGTGAGGCGTTCCGGAAGATCAATGCGGATTGCGTGGTTCCCGCATTGGAACTCGACGACGGTACCTGTATCAGCGAGGTGCTGGCAATTTGCAGTTATCTCGAGGAACTGCATCCGGAGCCGAATTTGATGGGGACCAACGCCGCGGAACGCGCGTCCGTGCTTATGTGGAACACCAAAATTGAACAGCAGGGGTTCATGGCCATAGCCGACGCGTTTCGCAACGTCGCAGAACGCCTGAAGAATCGTGCGGTGACCGGACCCGAGTCTTATGCCCAGATTCCGGAGTTGGCGGAACGTGGTCGCAAGCGCGCGGAACAGTTTTTCCAAAGGCTGGACGGGCAACTCGCCAATCGCGCGTTTGTTGCAGGTGACAGCTATTCGATTGCCGATATTTCGGCGTTGGTTGTTACGGATTTTGCGACAAGGGTAAAGATATCACGGCCGGATGATGCGGAAAATCTGCAGCGCTGGTATGAGTCGGTTGCCGGCAGGCCGAGTGCATCAGCCTGACCGTGTTGCTAGTCGAGATTGGAAAATCCGACGAACAACAACACGCTGATCTTGATTAGTTCCAGAGACGAATAGAAAGCATGCGCGTATGATGCTGGCGGTTCGCCGCCCGCAAGGATAATCTCGGTGCGTGCGGCGAGTTCGGGTATCAGCCATGCCCCCTGTAGCAATACGATCACGACAAGGGCGGCACAGTATGCCCACAAGCGACGCGCGGATCCGGACAGCCTGACGATGACCAGCAGCAGCACCAAAGCGACGAATTCGACTTTATTGAGCGCGGCAAAGACAACGCGACCGACATCCAGTGCGACAGGACGTGTAATTGACGCCGCGGTGAAACGAACCGGTGTGGCTATCATCGATACGCCGACTGTCAACCCAACCCAGAGGAAACAGACCCAGGCCGGGTTCAGCAGCGAGTTGCGAATTCGTTGTCTCATGGCCATATAATGCACGATGCCTGAGACAGAATCACAATTGGCTTCCTCTGTAATGATGATTCGCCCGACCCGTTTTGCGAGCAATCCCATGACGGCCGTGTCGAATCGCTTTCAGGGCCGCTCCACCGCATCGCCGGACGAGCAGCAGTTGTTGGCGGTCGAGGAATTCGATGGATTGGTGAATGTCCTGCGGTCATCAGGTATAGACGTCGTTGTTATTGACGATACGCATGAGCCGCATACGCCGGATTCCATATTTCCCAATAACTGGATCAGTCTTCACGCAGACGGGCGCGTCGTCCTGTACCCGATGGAGGCGGAGAATCGGCGCACGGAGCGACGCACCGATGTGATTGAAAAACTCGACAATGAGCTCGGCTTCCAGGTGTCGGAAATCGTTGACCTGACGGGCCACGAAAGAGCGGCACATTTTCTCGAGGGAACCGGAAGCATGGTGCTCGACCGCAGCAACCGTGTGGCATATGCGAGCTTGTCGTCGCGTACCCAGCTCGATCCGCTGGGCGACTTTGCACAACGCATGGATTATGACGTTGTCGCCTTCGACGCGGTGGATGGAGAAGGCGTGCCGATCTATCACACTAATGTATTGATGAACGTCGGTGAAAAACTCGCTGTGATATGCGATGCGGCGATACCACGTGAGGAACAGCGTGAAGCTGTCTTGACGCGCTTGCGTGAAACCGGGCACGAAATCATGAATCTGACTTATGCGCAACTCGAAGCCTTCGCCGGTAACATGCTGGAACTCAGGAATGCCGATGGCGAACGAGTTATTGCCATGTCGCAGCAGGCGCATGAATCCCTGAGCAAAGAGCAGCTGCAACTGCTTGAGGCCAATGGCCAGGTGGTTACTGCGCCGATAGACAATATTGAAATGTCGGCAGGCGGCAGCGTCCGCTGTATGCTCGCCGAGATTCACTTACCCAGGCAATAGCGGCCTGAACTGACCTTTAAATGCATGAAATCGCCCATATATCTTGGGCCATTCGCCCAAACTTCTTGGACCAACCCCACAAATCATAAAAACTGGAGTACGAATATGGCTGGAGTCAATGCGCAGAAAAGCTTGGTAACCATCGCTGTCGGTGTCTTGTTGCTGGTCATCGTCGGCATGCAATTCGTCAAAACCATACCGGAGGGACAAGTAGGCGTTGCAACACTGTTTGGTAACGTACAGCCTGACGGTTATGGGCAGGGCTTGCATATTCCGGTCAATCCCCTGTATCGCTGGACAATATTTGATGCACGCCAAAAAACGCATCTCGAGTCAGCGAATGTGCCCAGCCAGGATCAGCTGCAGACCAGGCTCGACGTCAGCGTGCAATACCGCATAGACAGTACTATGGCTCCAGACATTCTCGAGCAGACCGGTAATCCCGCGGCGACTGTTCGTGTGCACCTGATTCCGAAGTTGCGATCATTGCTGCGTGAGCAAGGCAAGACTGTGAAGCGCGCCGAGGATTTGTTTATCGCATCAACACAGGAAACGCTGCAATCTGCTTTGACGGACGGTTTGAGAGACTATCTGGCGCCACATGGCATCATTGTGTCGGCAGTCTTGATTCGCGATATCACCTTACCGCCCTTCATTGTTGCCGCGATTGAGCAGAAGAAAGAGCGTGAGCAGGCGGTCGAGCGTGAACGCGCCGAACTCGAGCGTGTGCGAACCGAACTGCAGCAAGAGGTTGCCCGTGCGAAAGCAGGCCACGATGCTGCCGTCGAAGAGGCCGCCCGCAAACGGATTCTTGCCGATGCAACGGCCTACGAAATTACCCAGATCAACAATGCGATCGCCAACAATCCGGCGTATATTCAGCTGCAGTCACTCGAAGCGCTGAAAGCCATCTCCAAGGATCCGGCCAGTAAGCTGTATTTCATAGACGGTTCCAGCCCGACCCCATTACCGCTTATGCATTTGGGAGACCTGCAGGGATTGCAGCGCTAAGGTTTTAATCGATACGATATCGAGAGACGGGAATCGGGCAACCGGTTCCCGTTTCGCTATTCTGGAAGTGGTCAGGAACGTTTGATGAGCAGAGACAGAATTTTGATGTGTCCACCCGACTTTTTTACGGTGGACTACGTTATCAATCCGTGGATGGCCGGGCATGAGGATTCACTCAGTGTGGAATTGGCCAGGCGGCAGTGGCACCAGCTGCGCGACAAGCTGGCCGAGTTCGCGGACATCGTAACGATGGACCCGCAGCCCGACCTGCCCGACATGGTGTTCACGGCGAACGCCGGCGTCGTTTATGGTGACAAGGCTGTTGCGAGCCACTTTATGCCACACGAGCGTCGGCCCGAGGAGCCCCACTTCAAGAAGTGGTTTGCCGACAACGGGTACGAATTGCTGGCTCTTGACGAAAAAATTGGCTTCGAGGGTGCCGGCGACTGTCTTCTGGATCGCGGCGGCCCCTGGATGTGGACCGGGTACGGATTCCGTACCGAGATTGAGGCGCACCCGGAAATTCGCGCTTTTTTCGATACGGATGTCGTGTCAATCCGTCTTACCGATGACCGTTTCTATCACATCGATACCTGTTTTTGCCCGTTGACGGACGGGTTTCTGATGTACCACCCGCCGGCGTTTGATTTCGAATCGCGAATCGCGATCGAAAGTCGCATTCCACCGCACAAACGAATTATTGTTGACACTGCGGACGCCGGAAATTTCGCGTGCAACGCCGTGAATATTGGCGATCAGGTGTTTATCAACAAGGCCTCCGATGCGCTCAAATCGCGGCTGATGCTGGCAGGATTCAGGGTTCACGAAATTGAGTTGTCAGAGTTTCTAAAGGCCGGCGGATCAGCAAAGTGCCTGACATTGAAACTCAATGAGCCGGTGCACTAATGGCTGACCCGCACCACTATCAAATTCGCCCGTTGGATCCGGCGGCACATTTGTTTGAGGTGCGCTTGACCGTCGCGGCACCGGAGCCGGGTGGGCAGGAATTTGCGCTGCCGGCGTGGATACCCGGCAGCTATATGATTCGGGACTACGCCCGGCACGTCATCGCAATTCGTGCCGAATCCGACGGTGTCGGCATTGCGATTAGCAAGGTCGAAAAGAATCGCTGGCGAACAGCGCCGGCGAGACGCGCGGTAACACTGATACTTGAAGTCTATGCGCACGATGACAATGTCCGTGGTGCACATCTCGATACCACGCATGCGTATTTCAACGGCCCATGCGTGTTCCCTGCGGTGGTCGGTCAGGAAGACCGCGCGTGCGAAGTCGACATCATGACTGCGGACATTGCGGCGGCGAAGAAATGGCGTGTCGCAACATCAATGCGGCCGATCGAAGCGCCGCAGTACGGATTCGGCAGATACGGCGCCGTTGATTATGCCGAGCTGATTGACCATCCTGTCGAAATCGGTGCGCTGTTGATTGGTGAGTTTCAGGTCGGCGGTATCCCACATACGATCGCAATACGCGGCAAAACGCGCGCCGACATGGCGCGCCTGTGCCGCGACCTGCAAACCTTGTGCGAGCATCACATGGAGATGCTTGGCGCACCGCAGGATCTCGATCGTTACCTGTTCTTGCTGAATGCGCCGGGCAGCGGCTATGGCGGGTTGGAGCATCGCTGGTCGTCCAGCCTGGTCTGTGCAAGAGACAGCCTGCCGATTCGTGGTGACGACGGAGTATCGGATGACTACCAGATGTTTCTCGGTCTGGTGAGTCATGAGTATTTCCACCTGTGGAATGTAAAGCGCATGAAGCCTGAGGTGTTTACGCCTTACGATCTGTCAACCGAATCGCATACCGAGTTGCTTTGGGTATTCGAAGGCATCACGTCCTACTACGACGATCTAGCCCTGGTGCGGTCAGGAATGATTGCACCCGAGGACTACCTCAACCTGCTTGGTCAGACGATGACCCGGGTGCTACGCGGATACGGTCGTCGCCGGCAGAGCGTTGCTGAGTCGAGCTTCGACGCGTGGACGAAAATTTACCAGCAGGATGCCAATGCTGGAAATGCGATTGTTAGCTACTACACGAAGGGTTCAATGATCGCTTTGGTACTGGACCTGAAGCTGCGCGTGGAAACGAGCGGACGCGTCTCGTTGGATGACGTGATGCGGGCGTGCTGGCAGCGCTGGGGCGAGTCCGGCAGCGGCATGCCAGAGAAGGGGCTGGAAGATGTGTGTGCCGAGGTATCCGGACTGGACCTTGGGGATTTCTTCGATGCGACGGTGCGCGGAACCGGGGAGCTACCGCTGGAGACCTTGTTGCGCGAGCATGGCGTTGCCTACTGCTTGCGAAGGTCGAATGGCCGCAAGGACAAGGGTGGTAAACACATCGACGCGGCCAAATTACCGGTGGTATGGATGGGTGCAACTGTACAAAATCGATCCGGAAAACCGGTTTTTTCGTCGGTTGCCAATGGCGGCCCGGCAGAGTTGGCCGGAGTATCGCCGGGCGACGAACTCGTCGCGCTGGACGGAGTTCGAGTGCAGGCGTCAGGTTTCGAATCGCGCATACGCCGCTATCACGGCGGGGACAAATCTCAGCTGACGGTGTTTCGCGGCGATGAACTGCTGTCAATGACCATCAAGTGGGCGGCGGCACCCGAGGATACGTGTTACCTCGAATTGTCGGCGGACACGGATGCCGAGACTGCCGCGCGCCGTGACGCTTGGCTGGGTATTGCATGACAGGGCTGCAAAGTCCGCGATTGAGGCTATTCATCGGCGCCGCCCTCATAAGCCTGTCGCCTGTCTGGGTGAAATTGGTCGAAGTGTCGCCGACCACGAGTGGTTTTTACCGGGTATTGATTGGCGGCATGGCGTTGGCGATGTACATGCTCGTGCGGCGCCAGCGATTGCAGTTGTCCCGGAATGCGTGGCTGATGATCATTGTGGCCGCCGTGTTTCTCACACTGGACCTCTGGTTCTGGCATCGCAGTATCATTTACATCGGCCCGGGCCTGGCGACTTTGCTGGCAAACTTCCAGGTGTTCTTCATGATGCTTGCGGGCATCGTCCTGCTGCGACAAATGCCGCGCCCGATACAGTTAGTCGCTGTACCGATGGCGTTGCTCGGCCTCGCATTGATCGTGGGTCTGGACTGGAACAGCCTGCCGCCGGACTATCAGTTGGGCATCATTTTTGGCTTCATGACGGCAGTCGTCTATGCCGCGTACCTGTTGAGTTTGCGCCATGTTCGCCAACAGTCGTCGCATCGCCTGCCGACGCGGGAGTTAGTGGTCATTTCGTTGCTGACTGCGGCCATGCTGGGTGCGACCGCGCTGCTGGAAGGAGAGTCGTTGGTCATCAACAGCCTGTCCGATGTAGGCTGGCTCGTCGGCTACGGGTTGCTCTCCCATAGTCTGGGTTGGCTTTTCATCGCGAGCAGCCTGCCGCAGGTGACAGCTGTCGAAGCCGGGCTCGCATTGATGTTGCAACCAACGCTTAGCTTCGGATGGGACGTATTATTTTTCGACCGGCCCATGACGTCGGTCGAACTAATCGGCGCTGTGATCGCGCTGGTCGCAATCTATCTGGGTTCGCGACCGGCTTCAAAGCAGGCGCAGGGCGCCCGGTAAAATCTTTATCTTGAACGTCGTGCCCAGCGCTTGTACTTCCCCATCCAACTGTGACGCAATGAGTTCATCAGCATGGATCGTTAAATGTGTCACGGCGCCGTGTGAAATCTCGGGTTCTTGCAGGTGACTGCCGCTCATGATTTTCGGCAACAGCGTCAGAATCCGTCGCCGCGTCACGGGGCTCGCGATTAACACTTCCAGGCGGCCGTCCGTATTGTCCGCCATCGGCGCGATATGAAACATGCTGCCAACCCAGGGACCGTTGTTAATGCTTGCCAGGGTGACCGGGCCCTCCCAGGAAATACTATCGGAGGAAATAGTCAGGTGCGGTGTCGCGATGCCATCAATCAAGGCCCTGAATACTGCGAGTATATAAACAAGGTCACCGATGGGCAGGTCCATGGAGCTGGCAATCCGCGTCACCTTGGCGTCGAAACCGACGCCGGCCCCATTTGCGAAATATCGATCGTTCATTAATCCAAGGTCAATATGTCTTGGCGCATCGTTCGCGCTCAGACGATCTGCGAGCAACCGTGTCGCGTGTTCCCAG
Organism: Pseudomonadota bacterium; assembly: GCA_022573655.1. Lineage (GTDB taxonomy): Bacteria > Pseudomonadota > Gammaproteobacteria > Steroidobacterales > Woeseiaceae > UBA1847. The sequence continues at coordinate 3,509 of JACZTO010000048.1, read as the reverse complement.
TCGAGTGGAATGTCACAGGCTTTGGCAAAGTCGTTACCGGTACCGGTGGGGATTACGGCGAGCGCTGCGTCACTGCTTGAGCGCATAATGCCGTTTACCGCTTCGTGAACACTGCCGTCGCCACCCGCGACAATAAGCCGTTTTGCTCCGGCGTTAACACAATGCAAAATCTGTGCTTCGAGTTCGCCGGGTGCGCGACTTAAGCTCAACTTGACTTTGACACCACCCTGTTCGAGCAGTTGTAGTATCCGCGCTTGCCTGCGGCCTGCACGGCCGCGGCCCGCGGCCGGATTCAGGAATAAGTGAATGGTCTCAAACGGCATTAAAGCTGCACCGGAAAATAGAACGCCAATGCTACAATACGCAAGACTGTTCTCGCAAAAAACGGATACGCGGTATGTTGGAGCTCGGCGTCAAGTTTCTGATTAGCTACTTCATTGGGTCTCTTATGGGGGCAATGATAATCGGCAAATTGCGAGGCGGTGTCGACATTCGAACGATGGGCAGCGGTAATGCCGGTGGCACTAATGCTTTGCGGACACAGGGCGTTGCTTTTGCACTCGGCGTCGTGGCCGTCGATATCGGCAAAGGCATCATCGGCGCGGGCGTGGTGCCGGAACTCAACCTGCCTTTCGTCGCCACCGATCCGGCATTGTCTCGTGAATGGCTCACGCTCTGCTGCGCCGCGGCGGCCGTAATGGGGCATGTCTGGCCCATCTACCACGGTTTCAAGGGCGGCAAAGGGGCGGCGACGTTCGTGGGCACGCTTGTCATACTCGGCCCTGTACTCATTATCGGCGTGATCCTGGTCTGGGCCTGGCTGCTGGTCATGACGGGTTATGTCGGCCTTGCAACAATGGCCGCGGCTACGGCGCTGCCAGTTTATCTCGGCGCCGTCGAATTACCCGACGGACAGCCATTGTTTATTTATTGCGCTGTCATGGCGATGTTTATCATCTACTGGCACCGCTCCAATATTGAGCGCATGCGAGAAGGCACCGAACATCGCAACACGCGGCTTATGATCTTCCGCAGAAAAGGCCTGCAGAAAGACGATGACCGGACTTGATGCAGACACCATTCGTCTGTTCGCCGGTGAGTCCACAGTGGAACGATTCGCCGGTCTTCACGTTTTCGCCGAGATCGATTCAACCAACAGTTTCCTGATGCAACAACCCGGGCCGCACCCGGGTGAGCTCAGTCTTGCGGTTACGACCAATCAGACAGCAGGGCGCGGGCAACACGGAAAAACCTGGCACTCGCCGCCGGGCTCGGGTCTGTGTCTTTCGGCGGCCTACACGTTCGCAGCGGAACCGCAAAACCTGCCCGCATTAACTCTGGCGCTGGGGCTTGGCGTTGTAGATGCGCTTGAAGAACTGGGTATCGACGGCGTGCAGCTCAAATGGCCCAATGATCTTGTCGCGCTTGACGGCAAACTCGGTGGCATCCTCACCGAAAGGCAACAACGTACAACAGGTTCGGTAACCGTTGTCACCGGCATTGGTCTCAATCTGGACCTTACGGATGTAGATGATTTCGGTGCAGATGAGGGCTGGGCGCGACGCATAGTTGACCTGAAAAGTCTAAGTGAGCAAGTACCGCAACGCGAAAGGATCGCCGGCGTGCTGGCGACCAGGCTGCTGCAGACTTTCGTGGAGTATGAGTCCAATAGCTTCGCCCGCTTTATTGAGCCATGGTCCAGGCGTGACTGGTTATTTGGCCGCAAAATTACCGTGAATACAGCGAACGGGCCTATCGCAGGAATCGGGGCAGGTGTCACCGACGACGGCGCGTTGCTGGTCAGTACGCCTGGCTCAGGCGTGCGCCGCGTAACGTCAGGCTCTATCGTTGTGGCTGGCGATCGGGCGGCCCAACCATGACGGCCTTGTTACTGGATGTCGGCAACACGCGGCTCAAGTGGGGAATTCTTGATGACGACAACATTCGTCGCACGGGGCACATAGCGCATGACAGAATCCGCGAGCTGGGATTGCAGGAACTGACGTCAAAACTCCCGCGCCACGTCGATGCCGTATTCGCCAGCAATGTTGCCGGGACAAGTTTTGCGACGCGCTTGTCCGGCGTGGTAGGCATGCATTGTCATTGTGACGTGCGCTTTGCTCGCAGCGAGAGACGTGGCTGGGGAGTGACAAACAGCTATCGGCAGCCGCGACGGATGGGAGTGGATCGATGGGTGGCGATGGTGGGTGCGTGGGCCGAAACGCAAGCAGCATGCCTGATCGTGGACCTGGGAACGGCCGTCACCATCGATGCTCTTGACGACGACGGTGTACATCTTGGCGGCCAGATTATTCCCGGTGTTGTGACGATGGCGCAGTCACTATCATCTGCAACGAGCGATATTCCGCTTGTCAGGGCTTCGGCCAAACGTGTAGCCAATGACCTCGAGATGTTTGGCCACAATACCGCCGCGGCTGTCAGAGAGGGCTCGCAGAATGCGGTGGTGGGAGCCATCGAACGCGCAGTTCGGACTTTGCAATCAAATGGTTACGATCCCACAATCGTCTTGACCGGCGGTGATGCGTCACGCATTCTTAAGTCACTGGACGAGGCACTGTTGCACCGTCCGCACCTGGTGTTACAGGGACTGGCACACATGTTGGAAAGTGCTCCATGAAAAACCTGCTGTTGATATTCCTGCTTGCCAATATTCTTTATTTTGTGTGGGGACTGTTTTCGGGAGAGGAGTCACGGCCTGGCATCGCGGTAGTCAAAGAATCAGACTTGGGCCCGCCGCTTGATGTGATAACCGGTCGAGAGAGCGATACAGTCGCGAGCGTTGGCGCAATACTGGGTTCGGGCGAACCCTCGGCGCTGGAGGCCATCGTCGGCCGCTCATGCGTCACGATCGGACCGTTCAGAGTTATTTCGGACGCTGATTCGGCAGTCCTGGCTTATACAAATGAAGGCATGCGCACACAGCTTCGATCTGCGACCGGGCAGATATTCGTTGGCCATTGGGTACAGATACGTGATATCGCCGATGCCACCACAGCCAACTACATGTTGGAAAAGCTGGCGGCCGGAGGACTTTCTGACGCCTACCTCGTGCAGACCGAAGACGATGGGCTAAAAATCTCCCTTGGCCTGTTCGGCGATGCCGGTCGAGCCGAAAAGATCGAGCTGCAAGCAAGGTCGCTAAACCTGCCTGCCGAGGTTTCGCCGCGAACCCGGGATGGTACCGTGTATTTTGTCGATATTGGATTACCGCCCGGCAGGGGTGCCGGCGCCATCGTCGAAAAATACGGCGAGGATCGTGTACTGCTGCGAGATGCGGCGACCTGTCCGCAATAGCGTGCTCAAAGCCCTTGTCACACAGCCGCGAAAAGAGAATAATTCGGCCGCCGCGCCGTCAGCGTGGTCAACAACGCCGGCATAGCTCAGTTGGTAGAGCAACTGATTTGTAATCAGTAGGTCCCGAGTTCGACTCTTGGTGCCGGCACCAGTTTTTCAACGATTGAGCGCCTCCACCGTGAGGCGCTTTTTCG
>JACZTO010000047.1 GCA_022573655.1 Pseudomonadota bacterium | reverse complement strand
GGGGCTCGGCTACCTCGGCGTCGACATGGTGATCGATCGTGATCTCGGTCCGTTGATTCTGGAAATGAATGCGCGGCCCGGATTGAATATTCAAATCGCAAATGGTACCGGCCTGGCTAGCCGAATCGCCCGCATTGAGGAAATTTACGATGCGGCGGCTACGCCGGAGGAGCGGGCGGCTATTGCGAGACGAGAGTTTCCAGCTGACTCTCCACGCGCGAATTGATGGCCAGAACGAAGACGAATTCGTTGCTGCTAGGTCTCGTCCGCAGGGCTGGCTGCCGCTGTCGCGAGCCACGCATCCATACGTTGTTCGAGTAAGTCGAGCGGCAAAGCGCCGCCGCCGAGTAGTTCGTCGTGGAAGGCGCGGACGTCGAAATCATCACCGAGTTGGCGTTCGGCTCGTGCGCGTAACGTGAGCATCTTCAATTGCCCGATCTTGTATGCCAGCGCCTGACCCGGATTGGCTATGTAACGATCGATCTCGTTAACGATATCGTGCTCTGCTTTGGCGGCATTGTCTTTGAAGAAGTCGATGGCTTGTTGTCGCGTCCAGCCCCTGTAGTGAATGCCCGTGTCTACCACGAGGCGAACGGCGCGCCACATGTCGTAGGTGAGCTGCCCGAAACGTGAGTACGGGTCTTTATAAAGTCCCAGGTCGTAGCCAAGTCGTTCGCTGTAAAGTCCCCAGCCTTCTACAAATGCGGTGAAGCCCAGATAACGACGGAAATTCGGCACGTTGCGAAGTTCCTGTTGCAATGAGATCTGCAGATGATGTCCGGGCATGGCTTCATGCACACTCAGAACTTCGATTTCATACTTGGGCCGAACTTCGGGACGGTAGAGGTTGACCCAGTAAATGCCGGCACGGCTGCCATCGGCCGCCGGTCGCGAGTAGTATGCGGTTGTCGTATCCGGTGCGATCGAGTCCGGAATCGGCTTCACACCGTACGGCATGCGAGGCAGGATGCCGAAGAGTTTCACCAGTTCGGGATCGATGCGCTTGCTGGTTGCGAGGTAGGCCTCATACAGGTCGTCCGGATTTTCGAAATAGAACTGCGGATCGGTGCGCAGAAATACGAGAAATTCCTGGAAGCTACCGTCGAACTCAACTTCCGCGATCACTAATTCCATTTCATCGCGAATCCGTTTTACCTCTTCGAGGCCGAGTCGATGGATGTCATCGGGCGTCATGTGAGTCGTTGTGAATGAGCGCGTCAGGAGCTCGTAGTGAGCGCTGCCGTTCGGCAGCTCCGACAGGCCGATGCTTTCGCGCGCGGCAGGCAAATATTTCTCGTTGAAGTAACGATCGAGTTTGCGATACGCAGGCAGAACCTTTTTTTCTATTGTGTCGATCGCCGTCGCCCGCAATCGCTCCCGGTCTGCGGCCGGGAAAGATTCCGGCAAATTCTCGAACACAGTGAACAACGGGCTTTGGGATGCGTGCTCGACAACTTGCAAGTCAAGCTGATGCGGCACGCGCTGCATCAGGACTGCGGGCGCCATGTAGCCGGTTTTTCGCCCGTGCTCGGCGAGTGCTATTGTTTGCTTGATAACCTGGTCGATCTTGCCGATGCGCGCCAGCCAGTCGTCAAAGTCATTGACGGTTACGAGGGGCAGTCGACTGGTTAGATTATCCAGGGTCTGTATTCCGCCACGATGGGAAAAGGGCATCAGGTAGCCGCGAAACGGGTGCTTGTCAACGGCATCCTGTAACTGACGACGCAGCAGTTCATGGTTGAGTTGGTCGGCCGTGGACAGGTCGCTGCGATCAAGCGCGTAAATACGCCGCAGGAATTCCTGAGTCTCAGTGTGGCGATGTTCGATAGCGTCCAGGCTCTTATCCGCCCATCGATCGTTGTAGCGGCGGTCGCCGAGCATCGATGCTTGCAGCGGTGATGATGCCAGGCGCCATTCCCAGTGCTCATCGAGCAGCGTGGCGAAATCGGTTGTAGCATCGGCAAAAGATGCCGCAGAGGCACAGACAAGCCATATGGCCAGCCAAATTCTTGGTGTTGTCATGCTTTGGTCCCGGGTTCGATTGCACAGCATTGTTACTGTCTGAATAGGCGCTGGCAACCGCACTCGCACTTGGCTATGATTGTGCGCACTAATCGATAGCGTGCTCAGAAGAGACCCCGTTCAATCGGGGCGCCGAAGGCGCAACACGCCCGGAAACGCTCAGGCAGAAGGACTGAGTACGCTGATTAGCTCTGGAGAGTGGCCAAGACGGCCCACCGAAGGGGTATATGATCGTTCGCCGCAAGGGTGGCGAGCATTGATCTCTCAGGTAGCAATGGACAGAGGGGCGGCAGACCAGGTGCGTCTGCCGCCCTTTATTTTTGCCGCGGAGAGACATGAGCTAATGGGATCCAGCACACCACTGTTCGACAAGCATATTGAGGCCGGTGCCCGCATCGTCGATTTCGGCGGGTGGAATATGCCGCTGCATTACGGCTCGCAGAAACAGGAGCACCATGCGGTGCGCCAGAATGCGGGCGTGTTCGATGTATCTCATATGACCATCGTCGACCTCTCTGGCGGCCGGGTGCGCGAGTTTCTGCGCTACCTCCTGGCCAATGACGTCGCCAAACTTACAGAGTATGGCAAGGCTTTATATACCTGCATGCTCAACGCTGAGGCTGGCGTCATCGATGATTTGCTGGTCTATTACATCTCTGCAACACAGTTTCGCCTTATTGTGAATGCTGCCACCCGCGACAAAGATCTTGCGTGGATTCGTGACCAGGGCCAGGCATTTGGCGTAACCGTCGACGAGCGCGCCGATCTCGCCATGGTGGCGGTCCAGGGTCCAAACGCCAGGGATCTGGCAGCGCGCTGCATCGCAGCACAACATCGTGACTCTGCGTTGGCTTTGCGGCCGTTCCATGGCATGCAGGCAGGTGACCTTTTTATCGCTCGCACGGGTTACACGGGCGAAGACGGCTGGGAAATTTGCTTGCCGGGTGTCGCCGCACCTGCGCTCTGGGACAATCTGCTGGCAGCAGGCGTGGTGCCTTGTGGATTGGGTGCTCGCGATACACTTCGGCTGGAAGCTGCGATGAACCTTTACGGCTCCGACATGGACGATGTAATTTCGCCGCTGGAGGCTGGACTAGAATGGACTATTGCCTGGGAGCCGGATGAGCGCGACTTCATCGGTCGTGCCGCCCTACAGGCGCTACGCGATTCTGGTAGCAGGCGGCGTTTCGTGGGCCTGTTGCTGGAAGATCGCGGTGTCTTGAGAAACCACCAGAAAGTGATTGTCGATGGTTTCGGCGAGGGTGAGATTACGAGTGGCGGATACTCGCCAACGATTGGGAAATCGATTGCGCTGGCGCGGCTGCCAGCCGGAGACTACGACCACGCTCAGGTCGTAGTCAGAGACAAACTGTTGAACGTACGCATCGTCAGTACGCCGTTCGTTCGCAATGGACAAATTCGTATCGACGTTGAGGAGAAACACGATGAGTGAAATGCCCGGAGACCTTCTGTATACCGCGGAGCACGAGTGGCTGCGGCGCGAAGAAGACGGCAGCGTAACCATTGGAATTACGGATCATGCGCAAGGCGCATTGGGCGACCTCGTGTACGTCGAATTGCCGGAACTCGAACAAGATCTTAAGAATGGCGGCGAAATGGCCGTTGTTGAGTCCGTCAAAGCGGCATCAGACGTCTATGCGCCTATCGCGGGCACGGTCGTTGCGGTCAATGAGGTACTTGCCGACGATCCCGAAAAAATAAATACGGATCCGTACGGCGATGGCTGGATTGTCCGCATACAACCGTCCGGCCGCATCGATGAGGGTGCGCTGATGTCACCCGATGCCTATCAACAATTTGTCGATGAACTCGACGAATGAGCCTCCTAGCTGAGACAAGCAATGCCTTTCATACCTCATACTGAAGAAGACACGCGGGAAATGCTCGCGGTGATAGGCGTTGATTCCATCGCCGATCTGTTCGACGAAATTCCGGCGCAGTTACTCATTGACGATCTCAAGAAGGTTCCCGAGGCGTTGACTGAGATGCAGGTCGCGCGCTTGATGCGCGAGCGTGCGGCGATCGATGGGGCGCCGATGTGTTTTATCGGCGCGGGTGCTTATGAGCACCACATACCGACGGCCGTCTGGGACATTGCAACGCGCGGCGAGTTTTATAGTGCGTATACGCCCTATCAAGCCGAGGCCAGTCAGGGCACGTTGCAGACGATTTACGAATATCAAACAATGATCACGCAACTCACTGCCCTGGATGTCAGCAATGCATCGTTGTACGACGGTGCGTCGGCGTTAGCCGAAGCCGCGTTGATGGCGGTCCGGATTAATCGTCGCGTGACAACCAGACGCATCTTGCTTGCGCCGGGGGTGAATCCCGTTTATCAGCAAGTTGCGGAAGCGATTGGAAGTGCACAGGGTCTGATCTTCGAACGACTGCCACAGAATATCGCGTCGGGCAACGTCGACTTCGATGAATTGGTGGACGACCTTTGCCCGGTCGCCGTTGTTATTCAACAGCCATCGTTTCCCGGTACGCTGGAAGATGTGGATCGCCTGACGGCCTGGGCAAATGCACAAGGCGCGCTCGTCATCGCAATTGTTAATCCGACGTCGCTGGCGCTGCTCAAAGCTCCCGGACACTGGGGCGATGCGGGCGTTGACATCGCGTGTGGCGAAGGTCAGCCGCTGGGCGTGCCCCTGTCGTCCGGTGGACCCTATTTTGGTTTCATGACCTGCAAACAAGAACACGTCCGGCAGATGCCAGGACGAATTGTCGGCCGAACGACTGATCTCGATGGAAAAGCGGGCTTCGCTCTGACTTTGCAGGCACGCGAGCAACACATTCGTCGCTCAAAGGCGACCTCGAACATCTGCACCAACCAGGGGCTTATGGTGACAGCCGCTACGATTTACATGTCGTTGCTCGGCTTTGCAGGTCTCGCCCGCGTGGCGCGTGCGTCACATGCCAATACGACGAAGCTCGTCCTCGGGTTGTGCGGCATTGACGGTGTTGAGCGACTCTATGACGGTGCATATTTTCACGAAGTGGCTTTGCAATTGGACAGGCCGGTTGCACCCGTGCTCAGTGCGCTTGCCGACAGAGGCATACTCGCTGGTTTCGATCTGACGCCGGCTACCGGCAGCAATGCATTGCTGGTCTGCGCGACAGAAACGAAAACGGACGCCGATATTGCGGCCTGTGTGGCGGCATTCGGCGAGGTAATGGCAGCCGGCAGCGTCAAGAGCGCATAACAAGGAATTGAATGTGGCAATAATTCAACACGAAAATACCAGCTACAGAACATGCGGTGACTTGCCCGCTATTGGTAGTCGCGCACCGGACGTTTCGCTGGTCGATACGAAATTGCGAAATGTGTCATTCGCGAACTGGATGGGCAAGCGCAAGATATTGAATATTTTTGTCAGTGTCGACACAGCGGTGTGTGCCAGGTCGGTGGTCGAGTTCGACCGTTTCGGCGGCGAGTTCGACGATATTGCGTTGCTCATGGTGTCCTACGATCTGCCGTTTGCGCACGAGCGCTTCCAGGAGGAGCGTGAATTAGTCCACGTAAATGGCCTGTCCGCGATTCGCCACGCTGGCTTCGGCGAAAATTACGGTGTGCAAATCGTTGATGGACCGCTTGCCGGCATGTTTTCGCGTGCTGTCGTCGTATTGGACGAGAACAACACCGTCGTGCATCGCGAACACATCGAACACATCAGTACTGAACCGGATTATGGTGCCGCGTTTCGTGCCCTTGGAATTTCTATTGATGAATAAGAACCATGAGTAAGCTGATATTTGACAAGTCTCGTTCGGGCCGCCGGGCGTTTGCCCAGGCACCGTACGACTCTATGGCCGTCGCCATTCCGGATGCGCTCTTGCGAACCGACAAGCCACGTCTGCCAGAGGCATCGGAATTGCAGACGGTGCGGCACTACACACGGCTGTCGCAGCTGAACTTCTCGATCGATACGCAGTTTTATCCGTTGGGTTCCTGCACCATGAAGTACAACCCGAGAGCATGCAATGCGCTGGCATTGCTGCCAGGTTTCGCGGGACGCCACCCATTGGGTCCGGTTAGTCATGGCCAGGGATTCCTGAGTTGCATGTACGAGTTGCAGGAAATGCTGAAAGACGTTACAGGCATGCAGGGCGTGTCGCTTACGCCGATGGCCGGAGCACAAGGCGAGCTTGCCGGGGTGGCGATGATCAAGGCGTATCACGATGCGCGCAATGATCATGAGCGTAACGAAATTATCTGCCCTGATGCGGCACACGGTACCAACCCGGCGACTGCAACAATGTGCGGCTGCATCGTCAAAGAAGTGCCTACAGGTGCCGATGGCGACATCGATTTCGAAGCGCTCAAAGCGACAGTCGGGCCTAAGACGGCGGGCATCATGCTCACAAACCCATCGACACTCGGGGTGTTTGAGCGTCGTATCAAAGAGGTCGCGGCCGTGGTGCACGAGGCGGGCGGCTTGCTGTATTACGACGGCGCCAACCTGAACGCAATTCTCGGCAAAGTCCGTCCGGGTGACATGGGTTTCGATGTCATCCACATGAACCTGCACAAGACCTTTTCCACTCCACATGGCGGCGGTGGACCAGGCTCGGGCGCCGTGGGTGTCAGCGAGCGCCTGTTGCCGTTTATGCCGATTCCCGTAGTGGGCAAAACTGAAACTTCCGAAGGTCTCGCTTACGATTGGCTGACTGAAAAAGATTTGCCACAGAGCATTGGTCGTTTGTCCGCCTTCATGGGCAATGCCGGTGTGTTGCTGCGTGCCTATATCTACATGCGCATGGTAGGCAGGGCGGGTATGGAACGTATTGCGGAATACGCGACGCTGAACGCGAATTACCTTGCGGCGCGTTTGAGCGATGCCGGTTTCGAACTGGCATTTCCCAGCCGTCGCGCGAGCCACGAATTTATCGTGACGCTGAAGAGTGAGGCGCGATCCGTGAGTCTAACAGCCATGGACGTTGCCAAGGCGTTGCTGGACAAGAATTATCATGCGCCGACGACGTACTTTCCCATGCTGGTGCCCGAGTGCCTGCTCATTGAGCCCACGGAAACCGAGAGCAAAGAGACGCTGGACGGCTTTGTGGCAGCCATGATCGAGATCGCCACGGCGGCGAAGGAAGACGGCGTCAGCTACAAAGAAGCGCCTTATACGATGCCTGTACGCCGTCTGGACGACGTCAAAGCCGCCCGGCAGCTGGATCTGGTGTATAAGCCGGAGCAAGAATGACATTTGCAGTCGCCGTCAGTTCCTGATTTTGAAGAAAATAGGGAACCGCTGTTCGCGGTCTTAGTCCAGAATAGGACAACAACGGGCGATCGGCCTGGAAATCAATCAGGAAAGTGATGACACACGGCAGAATATTGACGGCACTCGCAGTGCTGTTCGCGAGCTTCACGGCAGGTGCCGCTGAAGATACAGCATGGACCAAGACGCTGGAGCGCATCTCCTCGGGCGTAGTGTCTATACGCGTCGACAGTACCCGGGCATTCGACACAGAGTGGAATTCTTCGAGCCAGGCGACGGGTTTCGTTGTCGATGCGGAGCACGGTCTCATATTGACCAACCGCCATGTTGTCACGCCGGGCCCTGTGATTGCCGAGGCCGTATTCCGGAATAATGAGGAAGTTCGGCTAATCCCGGTGTATCGCGACCCCGTACACGACTTCGGATTCTTCCGCTACGACCCGGCTGAGTTGAACTACATCGAACCTGTCGAGCTGCCACTCGTGCCGGGCGCAGCCGGCATCGGCAAGGAAATCCGCGTCATTGGCAATGACGCCGGCGAGCAGCTGTCGATTCTTGCGGGAACGATTGCACGGCTTGATCGCAAGGCGCCGGACTATGGGCGTGGCAAATATAACGACTTCAATACGTTTTATTATCAGGCGGCCTCGAGCACGTCAGGTGGCTCATCAGGATCGCCGGTTGTGAATGTCGATGGCGACGTTGTCGCATTGAACGCCGGCGCCAATAACTCTTCGGCCAGTAGTTTCTTCCTGCCGCTCGACCGCATAAAGCGGGCCTTGAGCGAAATACAAAAAGGCCGGCCGGTTACACGCGGCACCTTGCAAACGATTTTCCAGAGCAAGCCATATGATGAATTACGACGCCTGGGACTCACTGCTGAGTCGGAGCGCCTGGCGCGTTCCGGCTTTCCCAAGCAGACAGGCATGCTCACAGTCGATCAGGTCATACCGGGATCTGCAGCGGCGGGCAAACTTGCTCCGGGCGACATCCTGATACGCATTAACGGCGAGCTCGTCACAGAGTTCATACCGCTTGAGTCGATATTGGATAGCCACGTGGGCAAGCCAATTCAGATTGAGGTTGAGCGTGGTGGTCAGCACTACGCTTACACGGTGCAGGTAGACGATCTGCACTCGATTACGCCAGATGAATTCCTCGAATTCGGTGATGCAATAGTCAACACGCTGTCCTATCAGCAAGCGCGCTATTACAACCGGCAGGCAGACGGTGTTTACGTTGCCAATCCGGGTTACCTGTTTTCGAAAGCGGCGATTCCGCGCGGTGCGGTCATCATTGAGATGGATGGAGAGGCAGTACGCGATCTCGATGATTTCGAAGCGGCGTTGAATCAGCTCGCTGACGGTGAGCGCGCCCTCGTGCGTTATATCACTATGGAGAACCCGCAGAACTCGGTCGTGCGACTTTTGCAGATGGATCGCGTCTGGTTTCCGGCGCAGCGATGTGCTCGCGACGACAAGACAGGCTTGTGGCCATGCCGCGCCCTTGCAGACGGGCCGGAACCCGCACCGAAGGCGTCGGGTAGCACACGCATGATTCGCAACGACGATCCGCGCGTCAATGCCATCGCGCCATCGCTGGTAGTTGTGACCTTTGACCTGCCGTACACGCTGTCAGGTGTGGCGGAACGGCATTACTATGGCACCGGTCTGATTGTCGACACAGAGCTTGGCTATGTCGTCGTTGATCGAAATACGGTTCCGATCGCAATAGGCGACGTAACCATAACGTTCGCGGGGTCGTTGGAAGTTGAAGGCAAGATCGAGCGACTGCACCCGCTGCACAATTTCGCGATGGTTTCATATGATCCGGCCAGTATTGGCGACACGCCGGTCAAGGCAGCGCGGTTCAATACGACGCCGCTGAATCCCGGTGACGATGTCTGGGTTGTGGGCATCAAGGCCGACCACCAACTGGTGCATCAGCAGAGCAAAGTGTCTTCTGTCGATCCGCTGTTGCTACCACTGTCGCGGACATTGCGTTTTCGGGACTCGAATATCGAGGGTATCGACCTGGTAACGGCGCCGGGTGATTTCGACGGCGTACTGGTCGACAAGCATGGTCGCGTTACCGCGAGTTGGTCGAGTTTTGTGATCCAGACCGGCGGTGATACCACGCAATTTAATCGCGGTGTTGGCAGCGAAGTGATCAAGCAATTCGTGGACACGGTACGCGATGGGCGGCCTTTCTATTCGCTGGAGGCCGAATTTGTTTATGCACCCCTGTTCGCAGCCCGCAAAATGGGCATCGATGAAGATTGGATTGCGCGCCTCGAGCAAAACAATCCGGTCAGGCGGCGTGCGCTTAGCGTCACGCGGCTGGTGGCTGACACACCGGCCGCGAAGTTACTGAAGAACGGCGACATGGTGCTGGCAATAGACGGCAAAGTTGTAACGTCCTACAGGGGACTCGAAAAGGCGGTACAGAAACCTGAGGTTGTAGTAACGATCTGGCGGAACGGCAATGTCCAAGATCTTTCGATCAAGACAACAGCGCTGAGCGGTCGAGGTATCGACAGGGCGATCTCCTGGGCTGGTGCATTGTTGCAGGATCCGCATCGGGCGATGGCCGCGCAGCGCGGTATCGCTACGGATGGTGTGTACGTCGCCTATTTCAACTACGGTTCCCCGGCGACTCGCTACGGTCTCTGGGCCGGCCGGCGGGTAGTCGAAGTGAACGAAATTCCGACGCCCAACCTGCAGGCCTTTATCGATGTTGCCAAGGACATTCAACATCGCGAGTCGGTGCGTGTGAAAACCGTAACCTGGAACGGCACGGCCGAGGTCATCACGCTCAAACTGGACAATCAGTATTGGCCGGCCTATGAGATTCGGCGCGATGACAATGGCTGGAGGCGGGTCGATTTTGGTTCGTAGGAAACTGCCGAAAACAGGCTTGTCTGCGTTGCTCCTGGCGCTGGCAACGCTAACCTGCGCATCCGCGTACGCCCAGACTCTGTACAAGTATCGCGGTGCCGACAGCGAGTGGAGTTTTGCAGACCGGCCGCCCGATGACGGACAAAATGTCGAAATTCGCCAAATGCAGCAACGAGTTTCACGCGCGCAAGTCACTGTGATGCATAGCTTGATCGGCAGCGAAATCGTATTCGTTGCACACAACGGGTTTCATGCGCCGATGGAGCTCGCGCTGAATTTTGACGCCATCACCGGGGTGGAGTTTCCGCATTCAGATAACTCCTTGCGTTGGGTATTGGCACCGAAAAGCGACCTGACGCTGCTGACTCTTGCTGTTCTCGGTACCGCAGCACCGCCCAATGTCAAATATCACTTTGCGTACCTGCCTGGCGACCCGGTCGCGCAGCATCTGCCAGGTGGTGGTTATCGCGTACCGTTTTCGGTGGGCAGTTATTTTGCGGTCACACAGGCCTATCCGGAAGCTGTTACACATCGGACGTTGGACAGTCAATACGCGCTGGATGTCGCGATGCCGGTCGGTACCGATGTTGTTGCTGCGCGCGGCGGGATTGTTTTTGAAGTGGCCTCAAATAACTTTCGCGGTGGACTGAATTTGCAGCGGGACGGACGGTCCGCCAATATCGTGCGCATCCTGCACGACGATGGTACTTTTGCAATATACGCACACCTGAATTGGAACTCGATCAGGGTGCGGCCGGGAGACCGTGTACGGGTGGGCGATTATATTGCGGACTCAGGAAACACCGGGTATTCCAGCGGGCCACATTTGCACTTCGCCGTGCAACGTAACTCAGGCATGCGAGTGGAGTCTTTGCCCATTTTTTTCAAAGGGCCGAATTCCGGTCGCGTAGTGCCCGCAACCGGCGATATGCTAACGGCCTATCCCTAGCGCTGCGTTCCGAGGTTCGCGAGAGGACGTAAATGACGAAACCACTGAAAGTTGTGCTTCTATCCGGCCTGGTATTTCCGGGTATCGGCCACCTGGTCTTGAAACACTATCTACGCGGGTCAGTCTTGATCATTTTGACGCTGGTGGCGTTTTCAGCGATCGTTACAGTAGCAGTCAGGCGTGCTCTGAGCGTTGTCGATAGCATCAATAGCGGTGCAATCCCGTTTGAATCAGGCGCGATTACAGAGCTGGTTTCCAGCTCCATTAGCGGTACGGACAATTTACTCGTGAATACTTCCTTGTTTGTCGTCATGGCATGTTGGGTAGTGGGTATCATCGATGTCTACAGGCTTGCTAACAAGTGAGGCGGTGGCGAACATCAATGCGTGTTGCCGATTGTTTTCGAATGGTGGTTCTTTGTGGCGTTCTGGGAGCGTGGTTTGAAATTAATACTGATACTATTTCGTTCAGCGGGACATATAGTATCCCCGTCGAGTATCAGTGGAGCGGTGTCGGGGTTCAGTTGATCCTCGCCCTTGTGGTCTTCCCCAGAAATTAAAAATGACGTTTGATCTGGAGCAGATTATTTTCGATTGTACGGCCGCCCTTGCCGAGACGTCTCCAAGCCAGGTGGTTAGCGAACTGCTAAGACGGGCCGTGTCAGACCTGGCTGCGATCGAGAAGGCACTCGGCAAGTCGGAGCGCGCGGGAATTCAGCGGCTCCATGTCTCGGACGAACTGACCGTGCTCAATGTAATTTGGGCGCCCCGGATGACACTGATGCCACACAACCACAATATGTGGGCAGTTATCGGGGTCTACGGTGGACGTGAAGACAACATTTTCTGGCGGCGTTGCAAAGGTGATCCGCTTGGGCGCGTTGAAGCGGCTGGCGCCAAGTCATTGGGGCCACATGATGTTCGTCCGCTGGGGCCTGAGATCATTCATTCAGTGACCAACCCGACCGCCAAACTGACGGGCGCGATACACATCTATGGCGGTGATTTCTTTGCTGTCGAACGCAGCGAGTGGGATCCGGAAACGTTGGCAGAGCGTCCCTACGACCTCGAGAAAAATTTGCAGATCTTTGAGGATGCGAATGCGACCCTGGCAGCAAACCCGGTCGCCTAGGGATACACTGAATTGATCGGAGCTTCCCTAGCCTTGTGCAGGGCTGAGCTGCGCCGCAAGCGCGGCCCACGTAGTAAGCGGCGCTTCACAATGCATTCCAAGGCAACGATAGGCCACCGTTTTCCCGTCAAGCGCCTTTTTGTCTGCGAGCGCTGCTGGTAATTTCGCTGCGTCGGCCGCTATCGCAAAAACCAGTCTCTGCGGTGCGTATAGTTTTGCGGATGCATCGCGCCAACGGGCTATCTCGTCCATGTCGCCGCGAATAATAATGATTTCCGGTTGCCCCAGGTATTCGTCAAGCGCGTTCAACAAGCTGACATGAGCGTGGGGGTATTCAGTGAGCGCTGGCCAGCCAGAGCGCAGCGTTCGTTCGGCCGCATCAAGATAACGCGACTCGCCAAGCAAAAAGCCCAGTCTTTGCAATGCCAGTGCGGCGATACCGTTGCCCGAAGGAAGCGCTTCGTCGGCCAGCGGTTTCGGTCGATGAATCAGCGTTTCGTGGTCATCTGCGGTAAAGAAGAAGCCGCCATTTTCGCTATCTGCGAAATGCTCGAGCATCAGGTCGGCGATTTCCACTGCCAGGTGCAAGCGACCGGAATCCCAGCGGGATTGCAATAATTCCAGTAGTGCGTCCAGCAAGAAAGCGTGGTCGTCGAGATAGGCAGCCAATCGCGCCTCGCCGTCCTTGTAGCTCGCAAGCAGTCGACCGTCACGCATCATGTTGTCCTGAATGAAGTCCGTCGCCCTGACGGCGGACTCGATCAGGTCCGGTCGCGCCAGCGAGCGACCGGCAATGGCGAGGCCGCGTATCGCGAGCGCATTCCAGGAGGTCAGTTGTTTTTCATCCCGGCCCGGAGCGACTCGCTTTGAGCGCTCCGCCAGCAGTTTTTTCTTCGCGCGCTCGATAGCGGCTGCGGCCTCGGCATCCGGGATCGGCTGGCGCACAGACAGATGCCACTGGCCCTCGAAATTAGCGTCCTGATCAAGTCCAAATCGGGATGCGAATACTGCGTAGTCGTTGCCGAGCAACGGCTCGACCTGATCCGGTGTCCAAAGGTAATACGTGCCTTCCTTACCTTCTGAATCCGCGTCACGCGTCGAATAGAACCCGCCATTCGCGGCTTGCATGTCGCTGAGCATCCAGTCCGCCGTCGCGTTTGCCGTATCGCGGAACGATTTTTCGCCCGTCGCTATTGCCGCCTGCGCATACAAAGCAAGCAGTGGACCGTTGTCGTACAACATCTTTTCAAAATGCGGGATCTGCCAGAATCGATCCACAGAGTAGCGGCAGAATCCGCCGCCTACATGGTCGAAAAGCCCTCCGTCCGCCATGCGCGTGAGTGTCAGCGTCGACATCAAGAGCGCATCCAGATCGGGTTCGGCATCGTTGGCGCTGCTGCGCCAGTGCCGCAGCAGTCGTTCGATTGTGG
>JACZTO010000092.1 GCA_022573655.1 Pseudomonadota bacterium | reverse complement strand
TCGCGGAGAGCGGTCTCGAATCACGCATGGCGGAATCCTACGAACTTGAGAAGGAAACGTTGCCGCCGTTGCCGGCGCCGGGAGAGTGACGTGGCACAAAAGGTAACCGCAGCCGTTCGTACCGGCGCGCATCAGACGGAATTCAGGGAATATCCGATGCCGGAGGTGCCGGAAGACGCGGCGCTATTGAAGATGGAAGTCGCCGGCATCTGCGGCACCGATGTCAAATTTTATGCGAAACCGCCGATTACCGACGATGTCATCATGGGCCACGAGAATATCGGTTACATCGCCAAAGCCGGCCGCGTGTTTCAGCAACGTAAAAACGTCAAAGAGGGTGACCTGGTCTTCGTCGAACATTATTTGCCTTGCTTCGCCTGCGAGTGGTGTCACCAGGGTGACTATCGTTTGTGCATCGGTACGGACTGGCGGAACAATCCGGATGCCCTTCGATACGGCTACACGTCGGCCGAGCGCGCACCACATCTCTGGGGTGGCTTCGCGCAATACATGTACCTGCCCTGGAATGCGCTAGTGCACAAAGTACCGGACAAGGTAAGCCCGGAACTGGCAGGCATCGTTACACCGATGGCCAATGGTATTCAGTGGGCACTGTTCGATTGTGGCGTTGGCTACAATTCCAGCGTGCTGATTCAGGGGCCCGGCCAACAGGGGCTGTCGCAGGTTGTGGCGTGCCGACAGGCGGGTGCCTCATTGATCATCGTAACCGGAACATCAAAAGACAAGGTCCGTCTCAATGTTGCCCTCAGGTTGGGGGCAGATCACGTGATCAATGTTGAAGAAGAGGATCCGCTCAAGCGAATACAGGAAATTACGGGCGGCGATGGCGTGGACGTTGCGCTTGACTGCACCGCAGGGGGCGGACTTGCGCCAGTCCATCTGAGCATTGATGCCTTGCGGCGCAAAGGTGGCACTATGCTGATCCAGGGAGAGATTCAGACATTTCCGGACTTTCCACTGGCCAAGATCGCGAACAAATACATCACGGTGAAGTGTGCGCGGGGCCATAATTTTCAATCCTGCGAACTGGCATTGAAGCAATTGTCATCGGACCGGTTTCCATTGGATCTCATTACAACGCACCGTATGGGCCTCAATGACACGGACACTGCAATCAAATCCGTGGGCGCCGCAAAAGACGTCATTCACGTCTCATTGATGCCGTGGGACTAGTCGTTCAGAACTGCCCGCGCGCCGATTCGGATGCGGTGGCAAAAATTGCCAGTTTTGGCGTCGCCACAGTGCACGAGTCCCAGGGGAGGAGTGGCTTGCTCGCACCCTACATGCGACCGATTTACGCGGGCGCCCATGTCGCCGGAACGGCTGTCACGGTATCAGTTCCGCCGGGCGATAACTGGATGATCCACGTCGCGACCGAGCAGTGTCGCCAGGGCGACATCCTGGTTGTGGCGCCGACGTCAGCCTGCAGCGACGGATACTTTGGCGACCTGCTGGCGACTTTGTTAATGGCACGCGGCGTCGCAGCATTGATTATTGACGCCGGGATCAGGGATGTCGCCGAGCTAACAAAAATGGGTTTTCCGGTCTGGTCGAAGTGCGTTTCCGCGCAAGGCACCGTCAAGGAAACCCTGGGTGACGTCAACGTTCCGGTCGTATGTGCGGGTCAGTCCATTATGCCGGGCGATGTCATCGTCGCCGACGACGATGGGGTCGTAGTTGTGCCAAGACAGGCACTGACTGGTGTTGTGGAAAGTGCCGCCCAGCGAGACGCGAGGGAGGCGAATGTACGTGGCCGGTATGCGAACGGTGAGCTTGGCCTCGATATTAATGACATGCGTCCGCGGCTCGCCGAAAAAGGACTCGAATACAAGGACTATGACGCAGAAGATTCAGGATGATTATCGATTGCCACGGCCATTACACGACGGCATCGCCGAAGCTACAGTCTTACCGAGACGTCCAGATAGTACATTTCCAGGATCCGACGAAACCGCCACCGAAACTTGAAGCTGTCAGCGACGATGAAATTCGCGAGTCGATTGAGCAAAATCAGTTAAAGGCGCTGCGCGAGCGCGGTGCGGACATGACGATTTTCTCGCCGAAAGCCTCTGCGATGGCCCACCACATTGGCGATGAAGCAGTCTCCCGTGCCTGGACCACAATCAACAACGATCTGATCCATCGGGTAACACAACTTTTCCCGGACGAATTCATCGGCGTATGCCAGTTACCACAATCGGTCGGCGTACCTGTTAGTAACTCGATAGAAGAGCTCGAACGATGTGTTCTCGAACTTGATTGCGTTGGCTGCAACCTGAATCCTGATCCATCAGGCGGCATGTGGACCGGGCCGCCGCTTACGGACCGATCCTGGTACCCATTCTTCGAGAAGATGACAGAACTCGACGTACCGGCAATGATCCACGTGTCCGGCTCGTGCAATCCGAATTTCCATGCAACTGGCGCTCACTACATCAATGCAGACACCACCGCATTCATGCAGTTTCTCCAAGGTGATTTATTCAACGATTTTCCCGACTTGCGCCTGATCATTCCGCACGGCGGCGGCGCCGTACCGTACCACTGGGGTCGCTATCGCGGTCTCGCCGATATGCTCGAAAAACCTGCGCTGACCGATCACATCATGCGCAATGTGTATTTTGATACCTGTGTTTATCATCAGCCAGGAATAGATTTGTTGTTTCGCGTGATCGACATTGAAAATATTCTATTTGCGTCCGAGATGTTTGGCGCGGTCAAAGGTGTAGATCCCGAGACCGGGCATAATTTTGATGACACCAAACGCTATGTCGATGCACTCGCGCTCTCCAAAGACGATCAGCACAAGGTATTCGAGGGAAATGCGCGCCGCGTTTTTCCGCGATTGGATGCTGCGCTCAACGCAAAAGGTCGCTAACAGAGAAAATTAATGCGATCCGTCACTATCGCCACGCTTATTTTCCTGGCAGCAATGCACTGCAGCACTGGTGCGCATGCTGCCGATCGAATCGACAGGCTGATCAGCGATCTTGACCATCCGCTGTGGACTGCACGACGAGATGCCGCGCAGCGAATCGCGGACTCCAAAGATACCTCTGGCGCCGCAATTCCCGCCCTGATCCACACGCTTTCTGATGTCAACGTTGAGGTTCGGCGTGCGTCCGTACTGGCAATTGCAGCGGTGGGCGCTGGGTCAGAGCTGGCCGTCAGCGGTCTGGTAACCGCACTTGATGATGCGGATTGGGTAGTACGGCGTCAGGCCGCGCTGTCATTTGAAGTTCTGCTGCCAATCTCTGCAGACGCTGTACCGGCGATCCGCACAGTAATGAATAGCGAGTCAGTTGACGTTCGCACTTCAGCAGCGCTGGCCTTATCGGGCCTCGCTCCCGCCAGCGTGCACGCGCTACCAGAACTCCAGGTGGCGCTGGCGGCCGAGAACTGGCAGTTGCGGGCAGCTGCCGCACACGCTATCGGAGCGCTGGGCAACGATGCGCGCAGTGCTTTACCGGCATTGGCGATCGCATTGCGCGACCCGGACTGGGGTGTTACCGAACAGGTGATAGAGTCGCTGTCAAGAATAGGCAAGCCGGCCATTCCGACACTCATCGACGCTTTGCAGGACGACAACCTTGTCGCACGCTGGGGCGCCACGCGCGCACTCGGGCACATCGGTCCGGACGCAATCGACGCCATCCCGGCCTTGGCGGGCGTACTGAAAGACGAGTCACTGCAAGTCCGCTGGGCCAGTGCCAGGTCGCTGTGGGCAATCGGCCCTGCGGCCGCGGCGGCGACACCGAACCTGGTCGAATCCCTGTCCGACAAGGACTGGGTTGTGC
>JACZTO010000046.1 GCA_022573655.1 Pseudomonadota bacterium | reverse complement strand
TCTGGACGTACGCCCGTTATGCCAGCAAAAGCGCGCCTTGATTACCGGGCAGGCCGTAAGCCAGAGATACACTGAATTGGTCAGAGCTTCCCTAAAGGAGCATTCGAACGATATTGTGCGTTGCTTTGCCGGGAAAGCCCCGGTATCCTTGCGCGCCTTTCGAGCCTCTGGAAACAACTACATGCGCGAAATTCTGGTCGCTGGAAACTGGAAAATGAACGGCAGCAGTGCCGCGAACCAAGAGTTGGTCGCGGGCATCCTGGCTGGCGTCCCGGCTGGTAGCGGATTTCAGTTGCTGGTGTGCCCGTCATTCCCGTATCTGGCTGCAATTGCTTCCCAGCTTGAAGGTAGTGGGGTCGCGCTGGGCGCACAAAACGTTTCCCAGCACGATGGCGGTGCCTTTACGGGTGAGACAGCGCCGTCGATGTTGAAAGACATTGGCTGCGAGTACGTCATTGTTGGTCATTCGGAACGGCGGGCAATGTACGGCGAATCCAGCGAGGACGTTGCGGCGAAGTTCAAGGCCGCACAAGCGGCGGGACTTACGCCAATATTGTGTGTTGGTGAGACGCTCGAGGAGCGCGAAGCTGATGCGACTGAGAGTATTATCGATGCACAGCTGGCAGCTGTTCTGAGTGCCGCCGGTATTGAGGCTTTTGCTGCAGCGGTCATAGCTTACGAACCTGTCTGGGCAATCGGCACCGGATTAACGGCGTCGCCTGAACAGGCGCAGGATGTACATCGGCATATTCGCGCGCGGCTTGCCGAGCACAATGCGGAGTTGGCTGAACGAGTACAGATTTTGTACGGTGGTAGCATGAAGGGTGAGAATGCACCCGGCCTGCTGGCGATGCCGGACATAGACGGCGGCCTGATTGGTGGCGCGTCATTGCAAGCAAAAGATTTTCTGGCGATTGCCGAAGCGGCATCGCAAGGGTAGAGGATTGGTTGAGAATTTAATGGAAACTATTCACAAAGCGGTACTAATAGGTCATACGGTGATTGCCCTGTTGATCATCATACTGGTGTTGTTGCAGCGCGGTAAGGGCGCCGACGCAGGTGCGGCATTTGGCGCGGGTGCGTCAGGCACGGTGTTCGGTGCACGCGGTTCCGGCAGTTTTTTCTCGCGCGCAACTGCTGTTTGCGCGACGCTGTTTTTTGCCAGCAGTCTGACACTGGCCTATCTGAGCAGTCAGAGACCTTCGGCGCCGAGCAGTCTTTTGGAAGATGCCGCGATCGAAGCCGAGGCCGAAACGGAGGAGTTGCCAGACCCAGGTAGTAACCTGCCATTGTATGATCTGCCGCCCCTTGAAGCTGCGGATGACTCGCTCGAAATGCCTGCAATTGATGAGTCGGTAGCAGACGACCAGGATTAACCAGACCGCTACGAATGATCTTATAATGATTTGTTGACCGCTCTGGTGGTGGAATTGGTAGACACGCTGTCTTGAGGGGGCAGTGGCGCGAGCCGTGCGAGTTCGAGTCTCGCTCAGAGCACCAAACAGCACGATCGGCCTGGCGGCGCAAATGCTGTCATCAGGCCTTTTTTTATGCCTGTCTGGCCATGTTGGTGCCCCGAAAGGGGTGTATTCGGCGCCTTAATGGCTGATACAATTACACCCCGAATTGTGGACAATACAGCGCACGTTCTCCGCGCCAGGCATACAAGCGATAATGCTACAAGAATACATTCCCATACTGATTTTTCTCGGCGTTGCCACGGGCATTGGCATGCTGTTGTTGGGTCTCGGGTTTTTGATCGGTCACGGCCAGAAATACGACGAGAAACTATCACCCTACGAATGTGGGTTTGAGCCTTTCGACGATTCACGCATGCAGTTCGATGTCCGCTACTACCTCGTCGCTATCCTGTTCATTATTTTCGATCTGGAAATTGCGTTTCTGTTTCCGTGGGCGGTGTCGCTTGACGTGGTTGGTAAATTCGGTCTCGTTGCGATGGCGTTGTTTCTCGCTATTCTTGTCGTTGGCTTCGTCTACGAGTGGAAGAAAGGGGCACTCGAGTGGGACTAACGAGAATGGCGCCAGCTCCGGCACCTGTTGCAGACGCGACGGCAGCCGGCGGTAGCCTGCAGAAAAAAGGCTTTGTTGTCACCAAGGTCGATGACGTAATGAACTGGGCCCGCACCGGTTCTCTGTGGCCAATGACGTTCGGTCTGGCCTGCTGCGCTGTCGAAATGATGCAAGCCGGTGCGGCGCGCTATGACCTTGATCGTTTCGGAATTATCTTTCGCCCCAGCCCGAGACAGTCAGATTGCATGATCGTTGCCGGGACTTTGACGAACAAGATGGCACCGGCGCTGCGCAAGGTCTATGACCAGATGCCGGAACCTCGCTGGGTGGTGTCGATGGGCTCATGCGCGAATGGAGGTGGGTACTACCATTATTCCTACTCTGTTGTTCGGGGCTGCGATCGTATTGTGCCGGTCGATATTTATGTTCCTGGTTGTCCGCCGACAGCGGAAGCTCTGATTTACGGCTTGATCCAGCTACAAAACAAGATTCGCCGTACGAGCACCATAGCCAGATAATTTGCAGATGATGATTAATCGCCTCGAGACATTGGCCGCTCGGATAGACGAGCGCTTCGGTGAGCAAATGAGCCGTGTCGCGTCCACTTGTCGTGAACTGACCTATGAACTTGACAAGGATGACTTGCTTGAAATCGCTACGGCACTGCGCAACGAGGCGGACTTCGGATTCGAAATGCTGGTGGATGTTTGCGGCGTTGACTACCTTGGCTACGGTTGCGACGAGTGGACCACCGACAGCGCCTCGGGCACGGGATTCAGCCGCGGCGTAGAACTCAAGGCCGTTATTCTCGACGAGTCGGATGAGTTCGATGCGCGGCGATTTGCTGTCGTCTATCACCTGTTGTCGATTCAGAACAACATACGCTTGCGTTTGCGGGTTTTTACCGGTACCAGCAATCCACCTATCGTCAATTCTGTCGTCGATATCTGGAATGGCGCCAACTGGTTCGAACGTGAAGCCTTCGATCTGTACGGAATTCTTTTTAAAGGCCACCCCGATCTGCGGCGCATTCTCACCGACTACGGCTTTATAGGACATCCGTTCCGCAAGGACTTTCCGATGATCGGCAACGTTGAGGTGAGCTACGATTCCGAAGAAGGTCGCGTGGTGTACAAGCCTGTCAGCATAGAGCCGCGAACGCTCGTGCCGCGCGTTATTCGTGACGACAATCGTTATTCAGCCGATCTCAAAGATGCTGGCGATGGCTGAGATCCAAAACTACACCATGAATTTCGGTCCGCAGCATCCTGCGGCTCATGGGGTTTTACGTCTGGTGCTCGAAATTGACGGCGAGACTATTCAGAAAGCCGATCCGCACATCGGTCTGTTGCATCGCGCGACGGAAAAGCTTGCTGAGACGAAGCCATACAATCAAAGCATTGGCTACATGGATCGCCTCGACTACGTATCGATGATGTGCAATGAGCATGCCTATGTCATGGCTATTGAAAATCTGCTCGGGGTCGAAGTCCCGCTGCGTGCGCAATACATTCGCGTCATGTTTGACGAGATAACACGCGTTCTGAATCACTTGATGTGGCTTGGTGCACATGGTCTCGACATTGGTGCGATGACAATTTTTCTGTATTGCTTCCGCGAACGTGAAGATTTGATGGACTGCTACGAGGCGGTTTCCGGCACGCGCATGCACGCGACGTATTATCGTCCCGGCGGTGTGCACCGTGATTTGCCCGATACCATGCCGAAGTATCAGGAGTCAAAGTTTCGCAGCAAGAAGGAACTCAAGCGCATGAATTCCGCTCGTGAGGGTTCGCTGCTTGATTTCATTGAAGACTTTACGAATAGATTTCCAGGATGTATCGATGACTACGAAACATTGCTCACCGATAATCGTATCTGGAAACAACGCACTGTGAACATTGGGGTCGTTTCGCCAGAGCGCGCGATGCAGCTCGGTTTTACCGGACCGATGTTGCGTGGCTCCGGCGTTGCGTGGGATCTGCGCAAGAAACAACCGTACGAAACGTACGACCAAATGGATTTCGATATTCCTATTGGAGTCAATGGTGACTGCTACGACCGCTACCTCGTCCGCGTTGAGGAAATGCGTCAGTCAAACCGTATCATCAGGCAGTGCGTGGATTGGTTGCGAATCAATCCCGGCCCGGTAAGTGCCGACGACAATAAATTCTCTCCGCCGAAGCGCATCGAGATGAAAGACGATATGGAATCGCTTATCCATCACTTCAAACTTTTCACTGAGGGTTACTGCGTTCCTGAGGGTGAGTCGTATGCCGCTATCGAGCACCCGAAGGGCGAATTTGGCGTGTACATTATTTCTGACGGTGCCAACAAGCCCTACCGTGTGAAGATTCGTGCAGCAGGCTTCGCGCATTTGTCTGCGATGTCTGAAATGGTGGAAGGGCATATGCTGGCTGACGTCGTCGCCATAATCGGTACCCAGGACATCGTTTTCGGCGAGATTGACCGATGAGCTACCAACTCTCCGAGGACGTCACGAAAGAGATTGACCGCTGGACGGCACGCTTTCCGGAGGGGCGACAGAGGTCGGCTGTGCTCAGTTCGTTGCACGCCGTGCAACATGAGAACAATGGCTACTTGACCGTAGAACAGATGAATGCTGTTGCAGAGTATCTCGAACTGCCGACTATCCAGGTCTACGAGGTTGCGACGTTTTACTCAATGTTCCAGACGCAGGAGGTCGGGCGCCACGAGGTCTCAATTTGCACTAACATTTCCTGCATGCTGCGTGGCGCCGACGATATTGTCGCGCACGTTGAAAACAAGCTCGCGATAAAGCTTGGCGAGAGTACGCCGGATGGTCGAATTTTCCTCAGACGGGAGGAAGAATGTGTCGCTGCCTGTTGCGGTGCGCCCGTCATGATGGTTGACCATAAATACCACGAAAACTTGACGAACGAACAGGTTGACGAAATTCTGGACAGGCTGGTCTGATGGCGTATCAACAGAATCTCGTTTGCTTTAATACGTTCGCGGCGGACGAGCCCTGGTCGTTGGCCACTTATGAAGAGCACGATGGTTATCAAACCTGGCGTAAGGTGCTGGCGGGCAAATTAAGCCCCGAGAAAATTATCGAAGAGATCAAGGATTCCGGACTCCGTGGTCGCGGTGGTGCCGGATTTCCAACGGGCCTGAAATGGAGTTTCATGCCACGCGACGCAGACATTCAGAAATACCTGGTCTGCAACTCAGACGAAAGTGAGCCCGGCACTTGTCATGATCGCGAAATACTCAGGTACAACCCGCACTCGTTAATTGAGGGTATGGCGATTGCGTCCTATGCGATGGGCGTGACGGTCGCGTACAACTACATTCGAGGTGAATTTCTGGATGAACCTGTGCCACGTTTTGAGGCTGCCCTGGAAGAAGCCTATGCCGCAGGGCTGCTCGGCAAAAACATTCAGAGTTCGGGCATCGATTTCGATCTCTATACCTTTGTCGGCGCAGGAGCCTATATCTGTGGCGAAGAAACTGCCTTGCTCGAATCTCTGGAGGGCAAGCAAGGTCGGCCTCGATTCAAGCCGCCGTTTCCGGCCAATTTTGGCCTTTACGGCAAACCGACAACCATCAACAACACCCAGAGCCTGGCAAGCGTGCCGACAATTATGCGTAAAGGCGCCGCGTGGTTTGCAGCGCTGGGTCCCGAGGGTTCTGGTGGAACAGCATTGTTCTCGGTATCCGGCCACGTCGAAAAACCTGGAAATTACGAGTTGCCGATGGGCATTCCGTTCAAGGATTTACTCGACGACATTTGCGGCGGAGTGCTTGGCGGGCGCCAGTTAAAAGCAGTCATACCCGGTGGATCGTCATGTCGCGTATTGCCGGCGGAGATCATCATGAACTGCACCATGGACTACAACAGTTTGCAACAGGCAGGTTCGTCTTTTGGAACAGGTGCGGTCGTGGTCATGGACGAGACAACCTGTATGGTCAATATGCTGCGTCGTATTGCACGCTTCTATATGGCGGAGTCGTGTGGGCAGTGCACGCCATGTCGCGAGGGCACGGGTTGGTTATACCGCATGCTGACCCGTATTACGGAAGGCAGGGGCGAAGTTGCCGACCTCGATAAATTGGTCGACGTCGCAAACAAGATCGAAGGGCACACAATATGTGCGCTTGGTGATGCGGCGGCGTGGCCGGTGCAGAGTTTCCTGCAACACTTTCACCACGAATTCGAATACATGATTCACAACAGTGGTCGAAGCATCGTTGCGGACGCGATCGAAGCTGCTGCGTAAGTCTTTATGAGTGACGATATCGTAAATATTGAGGTTAACGGTAAAGCCATCGAGGCGCGCAAGGGGCAAATGGTCATCGAGGTGACCGATGGAATCGGTGTCTACGTGCCGCGATTCTGTTACCACGAAAAACTCAGCATCGCCGCTAACTGCCGCATGTGCCTCGTTGAAGTCGAGAAGGCACCGAAACCGATGCCAGCCTGTGCCACGCCGGTCGCTGAAGGCATGAAAATTTTCACTAAGTCCGCCATAGCTATCTCTGCCCAGAAAGCGACTATGGAGTTTCTGCTCATCAATCATCCGCTGGATTGTCCGATCTGCGATCAAGGCGGTGAGTGCGAGTTACAGGATCTCGCGATGGGTTATGGGCGCGATGTATCGCGCTATAACAGCGGCAAGCGCGTCGTTAAAGACAAAGACATAGGCTCACTCGTGTCGACCGACATGACTCGTTGCATTCATTGTACGCGTTGTGTTCGTTTCGGCGAAGAAGTGCAGGGCTATCCGCAGTTGGGAACGATCGACCGAGCCGAAGACCTAAAGATCAGTACCTACGTAGAACAGGGCATCGACCACGAGTTGTCTGCAAATATTATCGATATTTGCCCGGTCGGTGCTTTGAATAACAAGCCCTATCGTTATAGTGCGCGTGCCTGGGAAATGGAGCAGCGCGCGACGGTGTCGCCGCACGATTGCGTGGGGTCCAACCTCTACGCGCATGTGCTGCGGGGCACAGTCAAACGCATTGTGCCGCGTGAGAATGAAGAGATTAACGAATGCTGGATAGCCGATCGCGATCGTTATAGTTACGAAGCAATTTACAGTTCGGATCGACTGGTCGCGCCGCGCATTAAAAACAATGGCGAGTGGCAGGACATAAGCTGGGATGATGCGTTGACGAAAGCGGCCGATACACTGCAGGCTGCGGATGCGGACAAGATTGGGTTGATCGCATCGTCTGCCGTTACGCTCGAAGACAGCCATTTGCTGGTGCAAATTGCTGCACACCTGGGCACTGACAATATTGATCACCGCATCGGTCGGCGCGACGTATCCGATCAGGCGAATGATCCGCTATACCCGCATCTGGGGTGCAGCATTGCCGCAATCGAGCAGCAAGGAGCGGTTCTGGTTGCCGGGTCCAATATTCGCAATGAAGCACCGATCATCGCACACCGCTTGCGTAAGGCCGCACTGGCCGGCGCCAGGATAAGTTTCGTGACCAGCCGGGAGTACAAATACTTCTTCGACGTTGCGGATTACCTGCACGGCGAAGGCCTCGTCGATATGTTGGCGGGTGTGTTGGTCGCCGCTGCCGGTCGCAAGAAACCGCCGGCTTCGGTTGCCAAGCTATGTGTTGGTGTTAGCGCAAGCGCCACGCAAAAACGCATAGCGGCGTCTTTGCAGGACGCGGACGAATCACTTGTGCTGCTTGGGTGCATAGCAGGCCGGCACGCAGCGTACTCGGCTGTGCGCGCGTTGGCTGTCGTTATCGCGGACCTGACGGGTGCCAAGCTGGGGACCATTAGCGAAGGACCCAATGCCGCAGGGGCGTATCTCGCCGGGGTGCTACCGCATCGTGAACGTGGCGGCAAAGAGAGAGCGGCCATTGGCCTTGACGTCGCGGCGATGCTCGATGCGGCAATGGATGCGATCGTTCTCGTCAACATAGAGCCCGATGCGGATATTCATGCCACAACCGATGCAGTAGCGAAGCTCGCCGGGCAGAAGTACGTGATTGCGATCACGCCATTTGTATCGGACGCGCTGCTTGAAGCAGCCGATCTGCTGTTGCCCATGGGTACATTCGCCGAGACATCCGGGACCTATGTGAACGCCGCCGGCACCTGGCAGAGTTTTACGGGCGTAGCGAATCCTGTTGGCGAGTCGCGTCCTTGCTGGAAGGTGTTGCGCGTCCTGGGCAATTTGATCGACGCGCCCGGTTTTGACTATGTGACAAGCGAGGACGTACTCGAAGAGTTCAGGGCGCAGGTTGGCGATCTCGAGACGAATACCATTGGCAAGGCATCTACCAGGTTCACCAAAGCCAATGGCGAAGATGCGCCGGCTGACGAGATCGACACGCCATTGTACTCTGTAGATGCCTTGGTGCGACGGGCGACCGCATTGCAACTTACGCCCGCCGCCAGACGAGCTGCGGCGGAGCGTGACGCGTAATGGGCGACGTCGTGCCGCAGTTCATTGTGAATACGGTCGACTGGATCCTGGGTATTTTCTACTTGCTGCCGGAGTGGCTGCAGTACCTGACGATCACAACCTGGAAAATTCTATTTGTCTTGATCGGCGTGATTTTGTGCGTCGCATTTTCAACTTACTTCGAACGCAAGGTTATCGGCAGAATGCAGGCACGCATCGGACCGAACCGGGTGGGCCCGCTGGGACTGGGGCAGCCATTCGCCGACGTCTTCAAATTGCTTTTCAAAGAAGTCATTATTCCGGCGAAGTCGAACCGCTTCCTGTTCATCATCGCACCGATGTTGTCCCTGGTACCCGCGCTCGCGGCCTGGGCCGTGATTCCGCTCAATGACTGGTACGTTATTGCGGATATTAATGCTGGCCTGCTATTTCTTCTGGCACTGACATCGGTCGGCGTGTACGGGGTGATCCTTGCCGGCTGGGCGAGCAACTCAAAGTATGCACTGCTTGGCGCGATGCGCAGCGCAGCGCAGATTGTTGCGTACGAAATAGCGATGGGCTTTGCGCTCGTCGGCGTGCTTATGGCGAGCGGTAGCCTGAACCTGGGCGACATCGTGAACGCGCAATCGGGCGGTTTCAGTCATTGGTTCCTGGTGCCATTATTCCCTTTGTTTGTCGTCTTCTGGATCGCAGGGCTCGCTGAGACCAACCGCGCACCGTTCGATGTCGCAGAGGGTGAATCGGAGATCGTTGCTGGTTTCCACGTTGAGTATTCCGGTGTCGCCTTCGTGCTGTTCTTTCTCGCCGAGTACGCCAACATGGTGCTTATTTCGACGATGACTGCGATTTTCTTTCTGGGTGGATGGGCGTCACCTTTTGAAGGCTGGACTTTCCTGAATGACATTACCTGGCTGGCCTGGTTGACCGCCGGTGGCTTGTACTGGCTGTTCGTGAAGATGTGCGCCTTCATGTACATATTTTTCTGGCTGCGCGCGACGTTCCCGCGTTACCGCTATGACCAGATCATGCGGTTGGGCTGGAAAGTTTTTATTCCCGTAACGATTTTCTGGATCGCGGTGGAAGGGGCCATGGCCTGGTTCCACATTGGTCCATGGTCAGGCCTGGGTGTTTAACGAGATGAATCGAGTTATCAGTTACATCAAAACATTTGCCTTGTGGGAACTGCTCGGCGGTCTATCGGTGACGCTGCGCCAGTTTTTCAGGAAAGGCATCACGCTGGAGTACCCCGAAGAGAAGACGCCGCAGTCGCATCGTTTCCGTGGTCTGCACGCACTACGTCGCTATCCGAACGGCGAAGAACGGTGTATCGGGTGCAAGCTGTGTGAGGCTGTCTGCCCGGCGCTGGCGATTACCATTGAATCGGAGGTTGGCGAGGACGGTACGCGGCGCACGAGCCGTTATGACATTGACCTGTTCAAGTGCATCTACTGCGGTTTCTGTGAAGAAGCCTGCCCGGTCGATGCAATAGTTGAAACGCGGCTGCACGAGTACCACATGGAGGCGCCAGGCGAAAATATCATGACCAAAGAAAAACTGCTGGCGATTGGCGACAAATATGAGGCGATGATATCTGCCGACAAAGCGGCAGATGCAAAGTATCTGTAGGACGCGCGATGTTATTACATTCAATACTGTTTTATTTATTTTCGGCAATCATGCTGGGCGCCGCGATGGGTGTCGTGCTGTCACGAAACCCGGTGCACTCCGTGATGTTTCTGGTATTGACGTTCTTCCAGAGCGCTATTTTGTGGCTGCTGATCGAAGCTGAATTTCTTGCTATCGTCCTGGTGCTTGTCTACGTCGGCGCAGTGCTGGTTCTGTTCCTGTTTGTTGTCATGATGCTCGATGTGAACATTGAGGCGGCCAAGCGCAGCGTGGCACGATTCGCACCGCTGGGTATAGGTATCGCGTTGCTCATGGTCGTGCAACTCGTACAACTGATATGGTTGCGCAGCCGGCCCGCGGGTATTACCTCTGGCTTTGCGACGAGCCCCGAAGGCTACAGCAATACCAAGGCCCTGGGTGCAGTGCTCTATACCGAGCACGTCTATGCGTTCGAGATTGCAGCAGTCATCCTGCTGCTTGCCATCGTTGCCGCTATTACGTTGACGCTACGTAAGCGCCCGGGTCTCAAAGTGCAAAACATTGCTGAGCAGGTTGCCGTGCGCGCCAAGGATCGTTTGCGCGTGATCAAGATGGACGCGGAGAAAAAAACATGATCGGGCTCGAACACTACCTGACATTGGCCGCAATGCTCTTCGTCTTGAGCATCGCTGGTATCATCCTCAATCGTCGCAACTTGATCCTGTTGTTGATGTGCATTGAATTGATGCTACTGGCGGTGAATTTCAATTTTGTTGCGTTCTCGCGTTATCTTGACGATGTTACTGGCCAGATTTTTGTATTTTTCATCCTGACGGTTGCTGCGGCGGAAGCGGCGATTGGCCTCGCCTTACTGATCGTGTTGTTCCGCAACAAGCGCTCGATCGCGGTGCAAGAGCTGAATACGCTTAAGGGTTGAGATGATCAACTTCTACCTGACAATCGTATTGGCACCGTTGGCGTCCGCCATTATTGCGGGCCTGGTCGGCAAGCAAATTGGTCGTGCGGGATCGCACTGGATCACCATTGCCGGTGTTGGCATTTCCTGCGCATTGTCTTTCGTGGTTTTGAAGAACATGTTCTGGGGCGACGCCGTAGCAGAGAACCTCAGCGTCTATACCTGGGCAGTAACCGATGGCCTGCGCATGGAGGTAGGATTTCTCGTTGATCGACTAACTGCGTTGATGATGTGCGTCGTGACCTTTGTATCATTGATGGTGCATATCTACACGATAGGTTACATGAGCGACGATCCGGGCTATCAACGATTCTTCAGCTACATCTCGTTGTTTACTTTTTCGATGCTCATGCTGGTCATGGCCAACAATTTTCTGCAGCTGTTCTTCGGCTGGGAGGCAGTTGGCCTTGTATCGTATCTGCTGATTGGTTTTTGGTACAAGAAAGAATCTGCGATTTTCGCGAATCTAAAAGCATTCCTTGTCAACAGGGTGGGTGATTTCGGCTTTATTCTCGGCATCGCGGGCATTGTCACGTTTACGGGCTCGCTGGATTATGCCGAGGTATTTGCCAGCGCCGAATCTATCGCGACGCAGAATATTGAGTTATTCAGTGGCGTTCCCTGGAATGCCATGACCGTGATTTGCATTTTGTTGTTTATCGGTGCGATGGGTAAGTCGGCGCAGGCACCGCTGCATGTCTGGCTGCCCGACTCGATGGAAGGTCCTACGCCAATCTCTGCCTTGATCCATGCGGCAACGATGGTGACTGCAGGCATATTCATGGTGGCACGCATGTCGCCGCTGTTTGAGCTATCGACGACGGCGTTGGCGGTCGTCATCGTCATCGGTTCGATTACGGCGTTTTTCATGGGACTTCTGGGCATCGTGCAAAACGACATCAAGCGTGTGATCGCGTATTCGACGTTGTCACAGCTCGGTTATATGACCGTCGCTCTGGGAGCATCGGCTTACAGCGCAGCGATTTTCCACCTGATGACGCACGCCTTTTTCAAGGCCTTGCTATTCCTGGCAGCGGGTTCGGTCATTATCGCGATGCACCACGAGCAGGACATTCGTAAGATGGGCGGCATCAGGAAGTACATGCCGATCACCTACTGGACAGCGTTGATCGGATCGCTCGCGCTCATCGGATTTCCCGGTAGCAGCGGATTCTTCTCGAAAGATCTGCTCATCGAAGCGGTTGCCGAATCACACTGGCAGGGACAGGGTGCCGTCTACTGGATCTCGTACCTGAGCGTGCTGCTCGGCGTTTTCATCACAGCGCTGTACACGTTCCGCTTGTTCTTTCTCGTGTTTCATGGCAAGGAGCGCATGGACGAGGCGACAAGATCGCACCTGCATGAAACACCCGCAGTTGTAACGGTGCCGTTGATTTTGCTTGCGATACCCGCGGCGGTGATCGGTTGGTTCACGGTCGGGCCAGTGTTGTTCGGCAATTATTTTGGTGATTCGATAGTTGTCGGCGAAAGCCACGACGTTATCGGTCACATGGCCCAAGCCTGGCATGGCAGCCTGGTGCTCATTGAGCACTCCGTAACCACTGCGGTTTTCTGGTTGGCGGCCGGCGGCGTATTTTCCGCCTGGTTCCTGTACCTGAAACGGCCCGATATTCCGGAGACGATCAAAGGCAAACTTTCCGGTATTTATTATCTGTTGGAGCGCAAGTATTTCTTCGATGATCTCTATATCAAGGGCTTCGCAGCAGGTGGCCGCGCCATCGGCAAATTCCTCTGGCAGAAAGGCGATGTGCTGATAATCGATGACGTACTGGTCAACGGTACGGCCAGAACCGTTGGCCGCCTGGCTGGTGTCATGCGACAGATACAGACCGGCTACCTTTACACCTACGCATTCTCAATGATCATCGGCCTGACCATGTTTTTAGGCTGGATGATCTGGCTGCGCTAGCGCAGGGATGAACATGGATTTTTCAAACCTGTTAAGTATTCTCATCTGGTTACCGATCATCGGCGGCGTGCTGCTGCTTGTTGTTGGTGATGACGGTGATGCAGAGTCGTCCAGGGCGGGCATCATGCGCATGGCCGCAGTTACTGTGTCAGGCGCCACGTTCGTGCTCAGCATCGCCCTGTACGCCGACTTCGACAACGCAGCGATCGGAATGCAGTTCATCGAAAAGGTTCCGTGGGTTGCAACGCTGAATGTTTTTTATTCGCTGGGCGTGGACGGAATTTCCGCGCCGTTGATTTTGTTGACGACCTTCATTACGCCACTTGTGATCATATCCGCGTGGGACACGATCAAGATGCGTCCAGCGCAGTATTTCGCCGCATTCCTGATTCTCGAAGGGCTGATGATTGGCGTGTTTTCGGCACTCGATGCGTTGTTGTTCTACGTATTTTGGGAAGCCATGTTGATCCCGATGTTCCTCATTATCGGCATCTGGGGCGGTGAGAGGCGCGTCTACGCAACGTTGAAATTCTTCCTCTACACCTTCCTCGGCTCAGTCTTGATGCTGGTTGCGTTTATTTACCTCTACGTCGTGACCGGTTCCTTTGACCTGTTCGGCTTTATGAGCGTTCCACTCGATATGACGGCGCAGAAGTTTATCTTCGTTGCGTTCCTGCTTGCCTTTGCCGTCAAAGTGCCGATGTGGCCGGTGCATACCTGGTTGCCGGATGCGCACGTTGAGGCTCCGACGGGTGGTTCGGTTGTGCTGGCCGCCATCATGTTGAAGATGGGCGGTTACGGATTTCTGCGTTTGTCGCTGCCTATCGTCCCTGATGGCAGCGCTTACTTCTCGGGACTAATGATTGCACTGTCGTTGATCGCCATCGTCTACATCGGCTTTGTCGCATTGATGCAGACCGACATGAAAAAACTAATCGCGTATTCGTCGATTGCGCACATGGGATTCGTCACGCTCGGCTTTTTCCTGGTGTACTGGATAGTGGGGGATAGCGGTGCCGGGCTTGGTATGACCGGTGGCATGGTGCAGATGATTTCGCACGGCCTGATCTCCGGCGCGATGTTCCTTTGCGTCGGTGTTCTCTACGACCGTGTGCATAGTCGTGAAATTGCTGACTACGGTGGGGTTGCGAATACGATGCCGGTGTTCGCCGCAATGATGGTCTTTTTTGCCATGGCGAACGCGGGCTTGCCGGGGACGTGCGCATTCGTGGGCGAATTCATGGTGATTATGGCGAGCTTCAAGGCTAACGGCTGGTTCGCATTTCTCGC